>JAZRJR010000060.1:0-83958 GCA_045645885.1 Acutalibacteraceae bacterium
TTCATCATATACTGCGAAGATGCTTGCGGGAGGTGTATCCTTTGAACCGAGACCGTAACGGCCGCCGATTACCTGAACACCTGTTCTGCCTGCAGCAGCAAGTGAAGTAACAACGTCAAGGTAAAGAGGTTCGCCGAGTGAACCGGGTTCCTTTGTTCTGTCGAGAACTGCGATTTTCTTAACAGTTTCAGGAATAGCAGCGAGAAGGTGCTTAGCTGAGAAGGGTCTGTAAAGACGAACCTTGATAAGACCAACCTTTTCGCCCTTAGCTGTAAGGTAATCAATAACTTCTTCAGCAACGTCATTGATTGAGCCCATAGCTACGATAACTCTTTCTGCATCGGGAGCACCGTAGTAGTTGAAGAGCTGATAGTTTGTGCCGAGCTTAGCGTTAACCTTGCCCATATATTCTTCAACAATTTCGGGAACTGCATCATAGTACTTGTTGCAAGCTTCTCTGTTCTGGAAGAAGATGTCGTCGTTTTCGTGTGAACCGCGCATTACGGGACGTTCTGGGTTGAGAGCTCTCTTTCTGAAAGCTTCAACTGCGTCCATATCGCACATTTCCTTAAGGTCTTCGAAATCCCAAACTTCGATCTTCTGAAGCTCGTGTGATGTACGGAAACCGTCAAAGAAGTTGAGGAAAGGAACACGGCTCTTGATTGTTGCAAGGTGAGCAACTGCACCGAGGTCCATAACTTCCTGTGTATTTGTTTCAGCGAGCATTGCGAAACCTGTCTGACGACAAGCATAAACGTCTGAATGGTCACCGAAGATGTTAAGTGCGTGTGAAGCTACACAACGAGCTGATACATGGAATACGCAAGGAAGAAGTTCACCTGCGATTTTGTACATGTTGGGGATCATAAGAAGAAGACCCTGTGAAGCTGTGTAGGTTGTTGTGAGAGCACCTGCTGCAAGTGAGCCGTGAACAGTACCTGAAGCACCTGCTTCTGACTGCATTTCAACAACGTTTACTCTTGTTCCGAAAATATTCTTAAGGCCCTGAGCTGACCACTGATCAACATAGTCTGCCATGGGGCTGGACGGTGTAATGGGATAAATACCTGCAACTTCTGTGAACGCATATGATACGTGAGCAGCAGCGTTGTTACCGTCCATGGTTTTCATTTTTCTTGCCATTGGATTTGTCCTCCTTGTATTTTTCATAGGTAATATTTTTCGGGTTTACATTTTACCAAACTATATTCTATCACTTAAAAGTCAAGTTGTAAATATCTAAAAGAAGAAAAAGTTTTGCAAAACTGATAATTTTTGTTATTTTCCGTATTTTTTTCTGTCTTACGGCAGACTGTATTTTCTCACTCCCTTTCGCAAAATGAATATTATCATTTTAATTATAGGGTGTCAATGGGTTTTGCAGTGGGAGTTAAAGGTAGCCAAATGTTGACAAATTATGAACAGCCATGTTATAATAAAGCCACTATGTATGGAAAAGGAGAATCGGCTATGAAGAAAACAATATCAATCCTTTTAACTCTCGCAATGCTTATTTCCTGCTGCAGTATTTTCGCTTTTGCAGAAGAAGACACAGAAAAGGCAAACAACTATCCCTTCATTCTTGTGCACGGTCTCGGTGGTTGGGGTCAGTATGATGCCGCAACCGAAACCTATCCCTACTGGGGTGCAGGTGCCGGCATGAGTGAGGGTGACGGAGATTTCGTTGAATTTCTCGGCGAAAACGGCTATGAGGCTTACGCCGTTTCCATTGGCCCCGTAAACAGTGCATGGGACAGAGCCTGCGAAATTTATGCTCAGCTCACAGGTACGGTTGTTGACTACGGTGAAGCTCACTCAAAGGCTCACCGCCACGCAAGATACGGCAGAAGCTTTGAAGGAAAGCCTCTTATGGGCAGAGTGTGGTCACCTGACGAGCCTCTTAACCTTATCGGTCACTCCTTCGGCGGCCCTGCAAGCAGACTTTTTGCTTCACTTATGGCTTTCGGTGACGAAGCTGAAATCGCTGCCACAGGCAAAGACACTTCTCCCCTTTTCAAAGGCGGACACACGAAGGCTGTACACAGTGTAATCACTCTTTCAGGCTGTCACAACGGCTCACAGATTTCAAACCTTATCTGCGACCCTGTTGCACCTCTTTTCATGATTGCGGTTATGGTCAACCTTATGGCTGCTTTCAGTGACAAGCCTATGGGCTTCAATTCAGATTTAGGACTCTCTCACTTCGGACTTACTCCTGAGGGTGGCTCAGGCAGAGTCAGATTCAGCCTCAGAAATATCCTCAACTTTATGAGAGCCAAGGACAATGCCGGTATTGACCTTACAGTAGGCGGTTCACAGGCACTCAACGAAAAAATCAAGATGAACCCCAAAACCTATTACTACTCAGTTTCAGGTACGGTTACTGAAGAAAACGAATGCGGAAAGCAGGTCAAGACTCACGACACAACAAAGATTTTTGATATGACCACTCAGCTTCTCATAAAGTCTCAGGGACTTACCATTGACGGAATAAAGATGGATAAGGAATGGGCAAACAACGACGGTATGGTACCTCTTAAGAGTGCTCTCTATCCCCTTGACGAGGCTGACAATGCTTTCTCATATGAAGAATCACTCAGCAAGAACAATATAAAGCCCGGTTCATGGTACTATCTTGAACCCATTTACGGAATGGATCACGGTGATTACTGCGGAACAACCGATGACTATCCCGAAGGCTATGAAAAGTTCTGGCTCGGTCTTGCTGAAATGGCAACAACAAGATAACAAAAGCACCCTCAGAGGGTGCTTTCGTTTTAATGAATAATGAATAATTGCGGGGCGCTTTGCTCCGATTGTGAACCTCACCGTTATAAAACCTTAAGAATCTTAAGTAAATCGTAAGGTTTATTTTATTGAAAAAAGAAAGTCTCCTGTGATAAAATTTAAGCATCAAAGGAGGTTTATAATATGAACAGATACAAAGTAATTTCAAACACCTCAGTCGCATTCCTGCTTCTTTTTTATTTCAGCTTCACGGCTTTCGCAAATTCCTCGTGGGTATGGATTTCAGAAACCAGGCCCTACGATGTGTTGCCCTTTGTGGCTGCTGCAACGTTGGCAATTGAAACCGCAGCACTTAATCTTATTCTTAAAATCGGCAATTGGCACAAGGTTTTTTCAGGTGTGCTTATCGGCAACCTTATATCCTTTGCCGTACCGTACATAGGCTATAGCAACACCACCCCCTATGCAGGTTACTACACTCTTACACAGATTCTCCAAAGAGGACCGTTTTACACTGTCGGTGCTGCTTTTCTCATAATCACCGTAGCGGTTGAGCTGCCGTTTATGTTCTTTTGGCTGAAGAAAAGTGTAAAAAACAAAAAGCTTCTCATACTGACTACGATAATTGCAAACATTGTGACAACGGCTATGGTGGCAATGGTTGAAAGACTTCTCTGCGAAGGTTATTACGCATAAAAAATCAGGGGGTGATCCCCTGATTTTTTTATTATCTGATTTTTACATAAGCACAAGCTCACCGATAATATCGAACATAAAACCGGGGAAACGGTTTTCATCAATGTTCATATCAGCAACGCCTGTCATTTCAACAATCTTATTGATGAAATCAAAAACAGCACCAAGAACTATTGATAAAGGATCAGCAATTTCATAAATTCTCATGTGGAGATAAAGCTCACCTGCGAAGCGCTTGTAGGTAAGAAGGTCAAAGCTTTCAGGGTCAGCAGCAACCTCTTCTATTGCGTTCTGCTTGTCGCAGATTTTGTAAACTGCTGCACGGAATACATCCATTTCGAAAAGCTCGGGATGCTCAGCAACATTAACTGCAATGTAAACTGTCTTCTTGCCGTTTTCGAGAGTTTTGATTGTGTAAACTGAATCATCAGCAATAGCCTCTGCAAGAGCTTCAGCACTGTTTACATCTTCAGCAGCAACAACTGCATACTGAGAAACTGCACCTGCAACAGCCTTCTTTGAAGGAGCTGCACCGAGATTTTCTGTAATTGCCTTGAAGAAGTCGTCACCGATTTCTACCTTACCGCCAAGAAGCTCTGAGAAGAAAGCTTCAATGTTTTCCTGTGTTTTTGCTTCTGTGCTTGCTGCTGATGCAGGAAGAGCCATTGTGAAAAGCATCATAACTGAAAGCAGAAGCGCTAATGTTTTTTTGAACATAATATGTCCTCCTTTATATTTTTTGCTCTGAAAGCAACTTGCAAACCGATTATAGCAACAATTTGTTCACATTTCAAGGCTTCAGAAAAATTTCGGAACTTTGTATATTTTTCAGCGGAAAATATTGTCGAATATGCCTTGTCTGCGTCCTGAAGCAGAAGGCGTCACACACTCCGAATTGCAGACGAGAATTATATCATCACCGATAACCTCTATATCCTTCCAGCATATACGGATGTCATCGTCACGTCTGCCTAAAAGCCTTGACCTTCCGAAAATTATAAGTGCGCTCACCCTTCCGTCACAGGTGTTTATTTCAACATCATTCACAAATCCCAAGTGACACCCTGTTTTTGTGTTTATGACCTGTTTTGAATTCAGGTCGGTTATTCTGCAGCAATCCATAAAATCACCCTGTAAATATATATGATAAAAATTAAAGAAAATACATTTCGCATTTTCTCTTGACCTTCATCTCTTATAATACTATAATTAAACCGTATATACTTGAGGAGGTATAAAAATATGAAGAACACAGATTTACTTTCGAGAATGACTCTTGAAGAAAAGGTTGCACTTCTTTCAGGCAAGGATTTCTGGCATCTGAGAGGCAACACACGACTCGGTCTTCCTGAGCTTATGATTACAGACGGTCCCCACGGTCTGAGAAAACAGGACCCCAACGGCGCAGAGAAGGGACTTTCAAATTCTGTTCCCACAACCTGCTTCCCCACAGCAGTCACAACCGCCTGCTCATGGGATCCCGACCTTCTTTACAGAATGGGCGAAGCAATGGCTGAGGAATGTCTTCAGGAAAAAGTAAGCGTAATTCTCGGCCCCGGTGTGAATATGAAGAGAAGTCCTCTTTGCGGAAGAAACTTCGAATATTTTTCAGAAGATCCCCTTCTTGCAGGTGAGCTTGCAGCAGGTCTTATAAACGGTATTCAGTCAAAGGGCATCGGCACATCACTCAAGCATTTTGCAGCAAACAGTCAGGAAAAGAAAAGACTTACCATAGACAGCGTTGTTGACGAAAGAGCTATGCGTGAGGTTTATCTCACCGCCTTTGAAATTGCTGTCAAAAAATCTCAGCCCTGGACAGTCATGAACTCATACAACAAGGTTAACGGCACCTATGCTTCAGACAACGCTTATCTTCAGAATGATATTCTCCGCACCGAATGGGGCTTTGAAGGTATTGTTGTATCAGACTGGGGTGCAGTAAATGACAGAGTTGTCGGCGTTAAAAACGGCAACGACCTTGAAATGCCCTCATCAAACGGCTATAACGACAAAAAAATCTGTGATGCAGTAAGAAACGGTACTCTCGATGAAAAATATGTTGATATTGCCGCTGACAGAATGATCAGCCTCATCAGAAAGAGTGAAGCTGTTCTCGGTGATTATACCTATGACAAGGAAGCTCACCACCAGCTTGCTGCTGAGGTATGCAGTCAGTCAGTCGTTCTTCTCAAAAACGAAGACAATATTCTTCCTCTTAAGAAAGGCACAAAAATTGCAGTTATCGGTGAAATGGCAAGAGCACCGAGATATCAGGGTGCAGGCAGCTCACTCATCAAGCCCACAAAGATTTCAGATGCTTTCGACAGCCTTATTGCTCTCGGCTTCAATCCTCTTTTCGCTCCCGGTTACAACAAGAAAAAGGATGTAATCAACGAAAGAATGATAAGTGACGCAAAGAGAGTTGCCGAAAAGGCAGATGTGGCTCTCGTGTTTATCGGCCTTACTGAAGAATATGAATCAGAAGGCTACGACAGAAGCCACCTTCGTCTTCCCGTTTCACACCTCAGACTTCTCACAGAGGTTCTTGAAGTAAACAAAAATGTGGTTGTTGTTCTTTCAGGCGGTTCACCTGTTGAAATGCCTTTTGCAAATGACGTAAAAGCTATTCTCAACGGTTATCTCGGCGGTCAGGCAAGCGGTATTGCAATTGCTGATGTTCTTTCAGGCAAGGTTAATCCCTCAGGCAAGCTTGCAGAAACCTATCCCGTGGCTCTTTCAGACACCCCCTGCTTCAACTACTACCCCGGCACAGAGCTGACAGCTGAGCACAGAGAAGGTATTTATATCGGCTACAGATACTACGACACCGCAAAGAAGGATGTTCTCTTCCCCTTCGGCTTCGGTCTTTCATACACAAAGTTCGAATACAGCGACCTTAAGCTTTCTGCTTCTGAAATCAGCGACACAGACACTCTCACAGTATCATATAAAATCAAAAACATCGGTGAGGTTGCAGGTGCTGAAGTTTCTCAGCTTTATGTAAAGGATTCTGAAAGCACAATTTTCCGCCCCGAAAAAGAGCTTCGTGCCTTCAACAAGGTTTATCTTGAACCGGGTGAGGAAAAAGAAATTTCAATTGAGCTTTCAAAGAGAGCCTTCGCTTATTACAATGTAAATATTATGGACTGGCATGTTGAAAGCGGTGATTTCAAGATTATGGTCGGTGCTTCAAGCCGTGACATCAGACTTGAAGCAGCAGTTAAAGTCAACTCAACCGTGGATGCAATTGTTCCCGATTATAAAGAAAACGCTCTCTGCTACTACACTGCAGATGTTCAGAATATTCCTGACAGTGCTTTCAGAGCGGTTCTCGGCAGAGAAATCCCTGTTTCTACTCCCGATCCTTCAACCGTAATCACCTTCACAAACAGTCTCGGCGATGCGAAATATACAAAATGGGGCTCAAGAGTAAACGCTCTTCTCAACACAGCTCTTGACGCCTTCACAGACCCCGATGATCCCACAACAGTAATGGTCAAAGCTATGGCACTTGAAATTCCCATCAGAAGCTTCATCACTATGAGTGCAGGTGTTTTCACAGAAGAAATGGGTGAAGGTCTTCTTATGATTCTCAACTCAAAGGGTGCCGGCAGAGGTCTTGCTAAAATCCTCAAGGGTCTTGTCGGTGCAGTTAAAAACATTCCCGAACTACTCAAAGCAATCTGAGGAGGAAAAAATTATGATTAAAAGAAACGGTAACACCATTCATCTTACAGGCAGAGAAATAAGCTATGTAATGGTGATAAACGAAGACGGTGATCTCATCAACTTCCACATGGGCAAGAAAATTGCCGACAGAGATTATGCTTCAATGAAGGCAGAATGGGCAGAAGAATGCGGAAGAATTTCCAACGCTATTTCTCTTGATGTCTATCCTCAGGAATATCCTTCATACGGTCTTTCAGACCTGAGAAATCCTGCTTATGAAATAGTCAACAAATTCGGTCATCCCAGCGCTAAGCTCACCGTCAAGGATATTATTATCCACGAAAACGAGGTAATCAAGGTCAAGGATATGCCCTCACTTTATAAAGGTGACTGCAAGGCTGACACACTTGAGGTTGTTCTTTATGATGAGGTAATTGATTTTGAAGCCCGTCTTTACTATGTTGTTTTCGAAGATTACAACATCATCGCACGTCACGCTGTACTTATCAACAGAGCAGCTGAGGACATCGAAATTTCATCAGCTTATTCAATGTCTCTTGACTTTCCGAGAGGCGACTATGATATGGTTCACTTCGCAGGTGCATGGCTGAGAGAAAGAGATTTCATCCGCACACCCTTACAGCTTGGCGTAAAGGTTGAAGCCGCCAACGCAAGAGGCGCAAGCGGTCATCAGATGAACCCCTTTGCTATGATCTGTTCAAGAGATGCAGATGAAGTGAACGGTGAGGTTTTCGGTCTTTCACTTGTTTACAGCGGCAACCACTCAACCGTCGCTTCTGTTGATCAGTTCGGTTACCTTCGTGTTCAGCAGGGTATCAATCCTCTTTCATTCCGCTGGACACTCAGAAAAGATGAAGAATTCTCCACCCCCCAGAGCATCATCTGCTATTCAGACAAGGGCTTCGGCAAAATGTCAAGAGAGATGCACGATGTAGTCCGCAACAACATTATGACAAGTCCTTTCACCCACAAGGAAAGACCTATTCTTATCAACAACTGGGAAGGCACCTACTTTGATTTCACAGAGAAAAAGCTTCTTGCAATTGCCAAGAAGGCTCAGAAGGCAGGTATTGAGCTTTTCGTGCTTGATGACGGTTGGTTCGGTCAGAGAAACGATGACCACAGAGGTCTCGGCGACTGGTATGTAAACAAAAAGAAGCTTCCCAGTGGTATTGACGGACTTGCAGAAAAGGTCAACAAGCTTGGCATGAAGTTCGGTCTCTGGTTTGAGCCTGAAATGGTAAATCCCGATTCAGACCTTTACAGAGCGCACCCTGACTGGGCAGTACACATTGACGAGCGTACTCCCCTTGAAATGCGTCAGCAGCTTGTTCTCGACCTTACAAAGTCTGAGGTTCGTGACTATATAGTAAAAGCGGTAAGCGATATTCTCAGCACAGCTAACATAGAGTATGTAAAATGGGATATGAACCGTATGATTACCGATATGCCCTGTCTCGGTTACAACCACAGATACACACTCGGCTTCTACGATATTATGCACAGAATTGTAACCGCCTTCCCCCACATTCTCTTTGAGGGCTGTTCATCAGGCGGCGGCAGATACGATCTCGGTGTTCTCGCATATATGCCTCAGTTCTGGGCAAGTGACAACTCAGATGCAGGCTGCCGTTTCAAAATTCAGTACACAACCTCAATGTGCTATCCCATCTATTCAATCGGCAGTCACGTAACTGCAGTGCCTAATCATCAGTGCGGAAGAACAACACGCCTTAAAACAAGAGGTGACACCGCATATATGGGTGCTTTCGGTTATGAGCTTGACATCACAAAATGCTCTGACGATGAAATAAAAGAAATTGAAGCACAGGTTGAATTCGAAAAGAAGATCCGTTCACTTATGTGTGAAGGTGACTTCTACCGTCTTGTGAATCCTTACGACTGCAACTACTGCTCATGGGAAACAGTTTCAAAGGACAAGAACAGAGTTTTCCTTTTCGCAGGCAAAATGATGGCTGTTGCTTTCGACAAGAACCCAAAAATCAGGCTTCAGGGACTTTGCCCCGACAAGCTTTATAAAAACACCGCAAACGGTGAAATTTACGGCGGTGACCTTCTTATGAACAGAGGTATCGACGTAGGCTTCAAGGGTGACGACTTCGCAACACAGGTTATCCTCTTCGAGGCAGTTGAATAACAGCAAAAAACATCCCATCACACGATGGGATGTTTTTTTATCATTTTACAGTTTCTTTCCGTATTTCATATAGCCGAAGGTTTCGCTGTATTTCTTGCAGAAATATGACCATGTGCCGTCTTTTCCGTAATTACCTGTTTCAAAGACGTAGGTATTGCCTGCGATTTCAGCCTCAACCCAGAAATGCTGCCATTTTGCACCTGTTGTTCTGCTGTATCTGTAGCCCTGAATCAGCTCCACATCGTAACCGAGATACGCCATCATTGCAGCCATGGCGCCGTTATACTGAACACACTGACCTTTTTTATGAGTGAAAATTGCTTCAACATAGCTCATACCTGAAATCTCATACCAAAGATCTCCCGAAGCATATTTCACATTACGGTTAATCCAGTCAAGTGTGATTTTCAGTACCTCTTCACGTGACATATCATCGGTGAAATGCTTTCCGGCAAATTTCTGAAGAATTTTTATGTCATTATCGCTGAGAGTATAAGTGAACGCCAGCGAGCTCTTTTTACCCTGGGTGTTATAGACCTTAATTGTGCGTCTTGATTTCAGGGTTGCTGCGTTCAGTCTTGACTGTGAAGAACCGCTGAATTTCTGCTCACTGTAATCACTGTAGATATATTTACCGTCAACCTTTTTATATGAACGGACAACATAGTAGTAATCATCATTCTTACTGAGACCCTTGTTTGTCCAGGAGGTTACGTTCTTATCCTTGATGCTCTTTACCTTTTCATACTCATAATCCCAGTTGGTCATCCGATAAATCACATAACCGTCAACCCTGCCGTTTTTCTTCCACTTTATGGTAACAGCCTTGTTTCCGGTTGCAAGGCTCACAGTGGGAGTGTTAGGCTTTGTTGTAACGGTGAGGTACATACTCTTTGTTGTATATGTGCCGTTTTCACCGTAAACGATACCCTTAACCGCATATTTATATGTAGTAAGCTGTTTTCTGTTTTTGTGGGCATATGAGCTGTCTGTCCCCTTCTTTACAATAACATATTTCTTTTTACTGTTATCATAAATATAAAGACGGTATTCATCGCAGGGAATATTTGTCCAGCTGAGCTTTACGCTGTCACTTGCTGCACTTGCAGTAAAGCTTTCAACAGGCAACAGAGCAATTTCAAAAGTGATTTCTTTTGTACCTTTATAGTTACCGAAAAACTCAAGCACGGCTTTCGCCTTTCCGGGGTCGGTATTGTTAACGTAAGAAACATAATAATCCTCATTCTGCCAGAGGTAATATCCCTGATAACTCACATTGACATAGGGTTTTATCCCGTTACCGCTGTAATACTGAAGAGGAATTTCACTGAATGTAAGCATTGACACATCAACAGGTAAAATTTCGAACTCTGCCACAAGCTCGCCTGTGTACATTCCTCTGCCCTTTACGGTTACATAAGCTGTACCCGCATCAACATTTGAGGAATAGAAAACCTCATAATCACTCCACTCTCTGAGAGCAACCTCTGAGAGCATTACTGTTATCTGAGGCTCAATACTCCAGCCTGTATAAACAAAATCGCTTTCGTCAAACCAGATTTCAGCCTCGCTGATGCTTCTGAAGGTTTCGCACTCAAAGCCATTAAGAATAGCATACTCCTCTGCCGCACTGCCCTCAGCGCATCTGATTGTAAAGCCGTCTATAGGAAGCATTTTCTCAACGGTATCAAAGTCATACACATAGTCACCGAATTCATCCCAGTAAGAATTATCGACCTCCACCTCGCCCAGGTAGTAACCGAGAGATTCAGGATGAATCACCGTCACCGAAGACGGCACCGTAACGCAGCTTTGCCATTCATTATATTTATCACCGCCGAGAATTTCAGTTACGGCAAAAATTTCATCATCATATTCAAAAAATGACGGAATCTCAATTTCATCGGTGTCACCGCTGTAGGAGTTGATCCGTGCTTCCATAGCATCGAAATCAAGACTTACACTGTAGCGCACCTCATTCCACCAATCGTCTTCAATATAAAAGTAATACTCCGTCTCGCTGAATCTGTCATAGTCTGCAGAAGCTGTAACAGCCATAGCAGAAAGACAAAAAACCACCATCAGCACAACCGCAGCAATATTCCTGAACTTCTTCATAAGCAACCTCTCTTTTTGCCTTTTAGTAAATAATAGTATACTACCTGAAACTGTTGTTGTCAAACAAACAAAGAAAATCATGAATTTTTATTTTGTCTACCCCCCTTGAAATAAAAATTATCTGTTATATTCAATTGCTTTTACTTTTATTCTGTGTTATATTCATTATATAAAAAAACGGAAAACAAAAGGAGACCCTGTTATGAGCAGTTTTGAAAATCTCAGAATCGTTGACAATTTCTATCAGACATCGCTTTTCTTCCCTATGCCTACAGTAATCATCAGCACACTTTGTGAAGACGGCACAACAAGCCTCGGTCCCTATTCACTTGTGCAGCCTTATTATGTTGCAGGCAAGGATTATTACGCAATGCTTCTCTGCTGCCGCAACTCATCTAATACTGCACAGAACATCCTTCGCAACGGAAAGTGTACTCTCAATTTTATCGATGATAAGCCGTCCACCTTCAAGGAAGCTGTGAAGCTTTCATGGCCGGGCGACAAGCCTTCAGAGAAAATGCCCAAATGCAAATTCAGACTTGAAAAGAGTATGATTGAAGAAGAAACCGGCGAAAAAAGACCTATGGTGCTCACCGATGCAATTGAAGCTATTGAGTGCACATGGATGCGTGAGCTCGACGGCGCAGATAAGGACGAAGTAGGTCAGCTCAACGGCTACGAAGGCCCTTACCACGATTTCAACGGGATTACAAGTCAGTTCGGCGCTCACTTCATTCTCCGTGTTGACAAAATCCTTATGAAGAAAAAGTACAGTGATGCAATCATCAACGGAGTAAAAGCAGGCGACTTTCCTCCGCTTCCCGTTGACTACGGATACCGTGACAGTAAGAATTTCTGGTTCCACAGAAAGAAGAGAATGAGAGCTGAGCTTCTTCAGATGCGTCAGGCTTCTCTTGAATCAGTACGTTATGCTGCAGACAGAGCCGATGATAAAATCAAGTTCACCGACGAAGCACTCAAAACTGTTCTTGCTGTTCCCAGAGTGTTCCTTCCTCTTGTGCTCAAAGGCTGTGTTGACTGGGCAAAAGAAAACGGAGTTGAGCTTATTACAGAAGAGCATATGCAGATCATCAATGACAAGCGTGCCAAGGAAAAAGAAAAGAAAAAGAAATAATCCAGGTGTTGAATTTTTCCTTTAAAAATAATATAATAAAGCCATATCAAAACCGAAGGAGAATTAAATATGCAATATTCAGCAAATACAGAAAGCCTTAAAACAACCACTGCTGACTGCACTGAGTTTATCACAAGCGGCATCACAAATATCTGCAACACATACGGTCCCCGCCCTTGCGGAAGCGACAGCGAAAAGAACGCTCAGGAGCAGATGATGAAAGAGCTTGAACCCTTCTGCGACAGCGTTGTACGTGAAACCTTCAGGGTTAACCCCAAGGCTTTCATGTCATTCGTACCTCATGCAGGTGCTTGTCTTATGGGTGCAACTGCAATTAATACTGCAGCCACTCTCGGTAAAATTTCAAAGAAAGCGGCTCTCGGTTCTGCTGCTCTTATGGGCGGCGCCCTCGCAGGTATCGTTGGTGAATTCCTTCTCTACAAAAAGATGTACGACCCCCTTTTCAAGGAAGAAACCTCAGGTAATGTTATCGCAGTAAGAAAAGCGAAGGGCGAAACAAAGCGCAGAATCATCCTTTCAGGTCACAGTGACTCAGCTCCCGAATGGACTTATACATATAAGCTCGGCTCACACGGTGTTATTGCTGTTGCAGGCTATGCAATTGCAGGTCTCGCTTACACAGCTGCTACAACAGGTGCTATTCTCAAGGGCAAGGCTCCTAAGAAGATGGCTCTCGGTCAGCTTGCTTTCCTTCCCGCTTATGCAGGACTTTTCAAGTTCGTTAACCACAACAACTACGTTGACGGTGCAAACGACGACCTTACGGGCTGCTACATTTCATCGGCAGTTATGAAATATCTCAGCGACAATGATATCCGTTTTGAAAACACAGAGGTTGTTGCAATTCTCACAGGCGGTGAAGAATGCGGTCTCCGTGGCTCAAAGGCTTACTTTGAAGCTCATCCTGAGCTTAAGAATGACGGTGTTGAAACAATCTTCATCGGTCTTGACACAGTGCGTGATGAAGAATTTATGATGATTTACGAAAAAGATATGACCGGTATGGTTAAGAACGATAAGGACGTCTGTGCACTTCTCAAGAACGCTGCCGCAAAGCAGGGCAAGGATGTTCCCGTTGGTGCAATTCCTCTCGGCTCAACCGACGCTGCCGCTGCTTCTCAGGCAGGCATCAGGGCAGCTTCTATGGTTGCTATGGATCCCGCACCTGCGCAGTACTATCATACCCGTCTTGACAAGGCTGAAATTCTTGTTCCCGAAACAATCGACAAGGTGCTGAATATTGTTCTTCAGGCAGTTTGCGACTTTGACGAAAACGGAATTTAAGAGAAAACCAACAGGCTGTTGCAGCGTTGCAACAGCCTGTTTTCTTTATTCAGCTTCATTCAGATATTCCTCTGCGAAATGCACTGCAACCGCACCGTCAGCTACGGCAGTTACCACCTGTCTGAGAGCTTTTGTTCTTACATCACCTGCGGCAAAAACACCGTCAATGTTGGTCTTTGTGGTTTCATCGGCAATTACATAACCGTTCTGGTCAAGCTCAACCTTGCCTTTGAGAAATTCAGTCGTGGGATCTCTGCCGATGCTTACAAACACACCGTCACACATAACATCTTTCATTTCACCTGTTACGGTATCCTTTATTTTTACACCCTTGACTCTCAGCTCAGTAAGGAACTCCTCAACGGTACTGTTCCAGAGGAATTCTACATTCTCGGCCTTCATAAGGGACTCGTGATAAATTTTAGTAGCTCTGAGTGTGTCTCTTCTGTGCACAAGATAAACCTTCTCTGCAAGTCGTGAAAGATAAAGTGCATCAGCTGCCGCAGAGTTTCCGCCGCCTACAACCACAACGGTTTTGTTTCTGTAAAAGTTGCCGTCACAGTGTGCACAGTAATGCACACCTCTGCCGATAAGCTTCTTTTCGTCAGGCACACCTAACTCTCTTGCCTTTGCACCCGAAGCAATAATAACCGTCTTTGCAAGAATCTCACCCGATGAAGTGGTGAGTTTTTTTATTTTCTCTGAAAAATCCACCTCGGTGATTTCACCGTAAATTGTAGTGATACCGAATCGCTCTGCACCCTTGTGCATTTTCATTCCGAGAGTAAATCCATCAACGCCCTCTTCAAAGCCGGGATAATTATCAATATCACCCGTGAGAGCCATCTGACCGCCGGGAGAGTATTTTTCTATGAGTGCGGTGTCAAGACCTGCTCTTGAAGCATAAAGAGCCGCCGAGCAGCCCGCAGGACCTGCACCGATAATAACTGTATCGTATACGTGATTCATTATTACACCTCCGTTACTTTCAAGTTAAATATAACATATATCTTTATGTTTTGCAACGGAGATGTTTATATTCAGTTTATTTGTTTTCGTTTTTTGAATCGTAGATAACTTCTCCATCGAGATTCCATCTGATTGTACCTTCTGTTTTGTGATTAAGCTGAAAATATCCTTCGCCTGTTTTTATGGTGTTACTGTCAAAGGTATTCGTCCACGAAGCCTCATCACTGTCACCGAATTCGTCATTATTGCTTCCGTATTCAAACAAATCATAGCCGTAAACATACGCAGGGATTTCATCATCAGAATTCTGTTCCTTTGTCCAGATAACATTACCGCCATAACTGAACTCATCAAAATCTGTATTCTTTCCTAAGTCTACAGTTGTGATGTAAATATCGTTTGTTCTTTCCTTTTTGGAGATAACCGGTTTTTTTAATTTATGCTCATAGCTTTTTCTGCCGTTCTCTTCGCTCAGGCGGTCATAAGCTACAAGATTTTCACAATCAATGTCTTCAGCCATAATAAACATTTTTTCCCCGTCTTCACCGCTATATCTGAAAGCTGCATAGATCTCAATATCAGTCATTTTGGTTTCAACCATAGGAACTTCTGTGAGAACAAAATATGTTCCCAACAGCATAAGACACGCTGTAGCAGCTGCAACCGCCATTTTTATTCTCTGCCTGATTTTCTGCCTGTTCATCATTCTGCCGAAGCGCTTACCCGTATTTTCTTCTTTGGTGTCGGGCGTTTCGACACAGAAATCTCTGTATTCCCTGAGACAGCCTTCGCAATCGCCCAGGTGGTCCTTGACTGCGTTTTTTGTGGTTTCGCTGACAACACCGTCATAATAAAGAGGCAGCAGATCTCTTACTATCTCACAGTCTAATTTATTCTTTTCGTTACTCATTATAATAACCGTCCTTTCTCAACTGTTCATTTATGATTTTTCTGGCTCGGTGAAAAGTGACTCTTGCCCAACTTTCGGTTTTTGAAAAAAGCTTTGCAATGTCCGAAAAAGAAAGCTCACCGAAAACTCTGAGGCTGAAAACCTCTTTATAAGGCTCGTCCATTTTATGTAAACATAAGTGGATATACATTGCCGTATCCTTTTTCTGAATAAGATTTTCAAAAGAGTCGCCCTTTTCGTCGGGTATATCTAAGCTTTCATCTATGCTCACTTCACGGCTTTGTTTTCTGATTTTGTTAAGAAACTCACGCTTTGCAATTGAACAAAGCCATGTGTAAAGACTGCTCTCGCCCTTGAACTTATCATAAGCCCTCATAGCCTTCAGAAAAGTGTCCTGAGTTATGTCTTCTGCCAGCGTCTCATTTTTACAAAGAGCAAGAGTATAGCGGTAAACCGCTTCATATTCGGCACAAAGCATTTTTTCTGACAGAATTTCATTTTCGGTTTTCTTTTTCAAATTTCACCCTCCTTCCTTTTCACAGCTACAGTCATGACCTTTCGTCTGTCACCTGTTAGACACACGAAAATAAAAAACGTTACAAATAAATCCGAAAAAAATTATACCACCTGAAAAATCAGATGGTATATATAGTATATTAATTTCAGTGTTCACCCTTGAGAATCTTTGCAGCAAGAATTCTGCGGTTGGTCTTAAAGTGGAAATATTCTCTTTTGGGTGTTGTGAAAATTTCCTTGGGCTGTTCGTGTTTTTCAAGTTTACTGCGGATTTCGCTCTCAATATTTTTAAGCTCAACGCCTTTTTCGGGAACAACATAAAGATAGGGAACAAAGCAGCCCTCGTGTTCTTTATCGGGAACAATTACAAAGAAGCAATCGTCAACGCCCTTAACATCAACAACCTTGTTTTCCATTACTGTTGTGTAAAGGTAACCGCCGCCGAAGCGCTTATTGTGTCCTCTGCTGTAAACAAAAAGCTCACCGAACTGATTCATGCAGCCGTAATCGCCTGTATGTACCCACACCTTTCCGTCTTCGTGAAGCTGAAGAGTTTTGTCCGTTTCTTCCTTTGTGCTGTAGCCAATCATACTTGAAGGACCGTGAGTACAGATTTCACCGATTTCACCGTAACTGAGTTCATTGTGTGTGCCGGGTTCAAAAATCGAAATTGTTGTACCTCTCATAGGTATACCGCCGCCACAATTTCTGAAGTCAGCGTTGGGATGGGGGTTTGCAACAGTTGAACCGGCTTCACTCAGACCGTAGCACATTGAAAACACTGCAGATGAACCGTGACTTCTGAGGAAAGACTGCATTCTTCTGAGCCACTTGTTATGTACAGGGTCAGCGCCACCGCCGATTACATAAAGATCCTTCATGGAGTAATTCTTAGGAATACGCTTACTGCTCATAAGAATTTCTGCCATCATAGGCACTGCAATCATCTGATTGGGCTCATATCTCATAAATTCAAGGTCAATATCCTCTGCTTCACAGAAAGGACTGAGTACAAGGTGATTACCCAAAGCGATATTGAAAAGGAGAATTGAGTTTGCAATTGCAACAAGTGCGGGAGGGAGAAGTGTATGCAGAACTTTCATTGAAAAACCGATTCCGCCGGGAATTACAAGCTGACCGAGAACACCGTTCATTGAACGAGCAGAGTGAATAACCTGCTTTGAGGGGCCTGTTGAACCGCTTGTGTATGAACAGTAGAGATGTCTGTCAGGATTCTTTTCGGGATATGCTTCACCCTCAAGGCTTTCGCCCTTTCTGAGAAAATCGTTCCAAACGCAAGTTCTTTCGTCTGAGGGGCTTGATTCACAGTAAAGCTTTTCAACAGCTGCACTTACATAGTCAGGCATTTCTTCCCTGATACCGTAAGTATAGGGTGAAACCAGCACGAGAGTTTCAAGGTCTGTATCCTTGAAGTAAAGCTCTTCGTCTTCTTTTGTAATAAAGTCATTTGAGAAAACGATCTTTGCCTTTGCGTCTCTGATTGCCGCAGCACGCTCTTCAGGCTCACCGTCGTGGCAGACAATTGCTGCACCAACTTTTTCCGCTGCAAGAAGCACGAAAATAAATTCGGGCACTGCGCGGAGAATCACAACAAGCTTGTCGTTTTCCTTTACGCCGAGAGACACAAGTGATTTTGCAACCTTATCTCTTTCGGCAAGGACCTCATTAAAGGTAAATATTTTTCCGTAAAACTCGATAACTGCTCTGTCGTGATCAGGGTTGTGCTTAAGAATGAAATCTGTGAGTGTGTCCTCGGAAGGCACAAAATTTCTCAGCGCTTCAGGATAAAACTGTAACCACGGTTTTTCCTCTGAAGCTTTTCTCTTTTCCGTTATTTTTTCTAAGTTCATGTAAAAACTCCTGAATATATTAGTTCACATGAAAGCCAATACTTTATATTTCCTTGTCTTTTGTAAAAACCTGCTTTTCAAGTGAATCCGAGTAATTCTATCATACAGAAGAAGCTTTTTCAACACGAATATTTAATAATTCTTAATTTCTTCACTTTTTGGGGATATTCACGCAAAAAGTCTGCCCGAAATTACTCGGACAGGCTTTTATATTACATTATTTTGCAATGAGTTTTAAAGGAACTAAAAACTTATATCAATTTTTATAATTCTTCTGTTGACCGTAACACAGTATCATGATAAAATCAAGCAGAAGATAAAATAAGGAGAAAAGCTATGGACTACAAAATTCACATTGCCTATGGTTTTCACGTAAACTGCTATCATTCCTACAGAGGTGACAGCAATGACAATCTCGGCTTCGGCTCAGATATCCGCATTATCAGAAAAATTCTTGATACACTTACCGAATTCAACGAAGCGGGTATTCCCGTAAAAGGTACATGGGACAGCGAAAACTTCTTCTCACTTGAAAAAATTCTTCCCGAATATGCTCCTGATATTATTGAGAAAATGCAAGAGCGTGTTCAGAAATACGGTGACGAGAACATCATTATGGGTTATTCTAACGGTGCCCTCGGTGCTATGAACGAGGATGAATTCACCGCCTCAATTGACCTTGCCGTTACCAACGAAGAAGGCTCAGGTCTTAAAGACCTTTTCGGTGACTATGAAATGCTTGTGCGTCCTCAGGAGGTTATGTTCACGCCCTCTCAGGTAAGTCTTTACAACAAAACAGGGGTCAAGGCTCTCTGCCTTTATTATTCCTGCGTGCCCTTTGATGCTTTCCGAACTCTTGTGCCGAAGCTTTCAGATGAGCTTGCCTTCAATCCTCTCACCTACATCTACAAGGGTGAAAGCATGACGATTCTCCCCACCTACAGCAACTCAGATGTATGCGATATGGGCTGTCTTCGTGCGTGGGTCAAGGAACTGAGAGCAAAGCAGGAAAGCGGAGAAATCAGAAACGACCTTCTCATTTTCATAAATATGGATGCCGACGCTATTTTCTGGGAAAGTCTTGACCTTCCCGTAATCGGTTCAAAGCTCGCAAACACCGACGGTATTCACGGTCTTGTGAAAGAGGTTGCAGACCTGCCCTATGTTGTTTTCGACACTCCCGGCAACTATATCAAAACGCACAAGCCTCTCGGTGAAATTGATTTCACTCACGACACCGCTGACGGCAACTTCACCGGCTATGCTTCCTGGTCTGAAAAGCCTTATAACAGAAAAATCTGGACTGCAATTGACAGAGCAAGAGCTATGGCTAAGGTCAACGCAAAGGAGGACAAAAATTCACCTTCATTCCGTGACAGAGTCCTTCTCCTTTCAACAACTCACTTCGGTCTTGCAACTCCGGTGCTCAACATTGAACGTGAAAAGAAGGCCGATGCGCTCGCTGAAAGCATTATAAAAAGTGAAAGCGAAGCTCTCAAAAAAGTGAAGAAGCTCACCCTCCACAACATTACTGGCACTGACACCCTTTCAGCTCAGGTGAAGCTTACAGGTGACTTCACCGATGCTTCAGAGATTGTTCTGTCTTCACCTGACCTCAAGTCTTACACGGTTGTACCTATGAACGAAGAGTGTACAAGTGCCTTCATTATGTGCAAATTCAAAAAGATCAAGAAGAGCTACACTCTTACTGTTGCAAAAGGTGAAAAGAAAATTGCAGAAGCTCTTTCCTTCAACGAAATCAAAGGCGGAGAGCTTACTGTTAAATTTCTTAAAAACGGCAAGCCCTACAGAGCTTATATGGGTGAAAAGCAAATCGGCGGCAGAACTTTTCTTGAAAGCTACATTACCTACGATAAGAAGAGATATGATTTTCAATACACCTCAATTGAGGCTCTCCCTGTAGGCGGCAGCGGTTTTGCTATCCGCACAAGGGGTGAAATTCACCTTCCCGATGAAATTCACGGCGGTTCATTTGTTTATGATTATATAGCGAACGATTTTTCAGGCGGAATTTTTGTCCGCACAGAAGTGAACTATCCCTACACAGCAGAAACCACTTCAATTTCAACCGAAAACTCCGCTCTCGGCAGATACTCAGATATGAAGTGGAGCGAAGCGGTACCCTTCCAGCTCACGCCTGAATTCAGAGGCGACACAAGTGTACTCAAGCGTAACTTTATGGATGACATTTCATCATTCCGTACACAGAGCTTCCCCGAATGTGACGAAAAGAACAAAAAGCTTGATTCCTTCAACCATCAGCTTTCAGCAGGTCTTGTAGGTCTCTTCGATGAAAGCTACACCTTTGCCGTTGCAAATGCACGTCAGGTTTCAGGCTCAATGGCTCATTGTCCTATGCGACTTGACGAGGACAAAACCGTACATATGAATCCCTTCGGTACATATTTCGGAAAGCAAAGACACCATTGGAGCCGTACAAAAGGACAGATTCTTGACACCTTTACCCTCATCACACCTCAGGGCAAATCAATTGCTCCCTCATATAACGGTGTAAGTGAAACCTCACTTTTAGGTCTTTATGCTTATAAGGGTGATATGCCTGAAGCTGATATACTCTCCTTTGCCGACGGTGCAGTTGTTGCCTCTCCTGAAGATTCACCTCTTCAGCCCTTCTATGAAAACAACGTAAGGGTCAGAGAAGCAAAAGCAGACGGCATTGACGAAAAGAAGCTGAGAAGTCCCATTATGACAGGCATCGGCGGTAACATCAGAAACTATGCAGTCAAAGGCTCAAGAGCAATTTTCCACATTGTGAAGCAGCAGATTAAAGCGAGATAATAAAAGCAAAACACTCTCCTCGTGAAAAAGGAGAGTGTTCTTTTGTTTCACATACCAATTGTTATAATCTCAAAGGGCTTATACTCAATAACATCTGCTTCACCGATTTCTTCTTCAAGCATATTGAGAAGCTTTACTTTTCCGTCAAGCTTAATCTGTCCTCGTCTGCCGTCCTGCTCTGAAAGACGGATAACTGTCATGGTGCCGTCCTCACTTCTCTTTGCACTCTGAAGATAAAGAGGCTCAAAGGTAGGAAGAGTCCACTTTACATCAGCCTTTACAAGAGGTACATTGTACTGGAAAGCAAGGTTATTTATCTTTGCAGAAACTGCATCACCGCTGTGAGGCATAATCATATAGCAGAAATTGTGCTTACCCATATCAGACACAACGTCAGGTCTGATTGTTGCACGGAGAAGTGACAGACTCATAACATTCTTATAAAAGCCTGCGCCGTACTTTCCGTCGTTGATTATTGCAATACCGCCGCCTGTTTCTGACATATCACACCATTTGTGGTGACAGCACTCAAAGCGGGCCTGCTGCCAGGTGGTGTTGCGGTGGGTTTCTCTTTCAATAAAACCTGCAGATGTGTCACAAAGAGCCTTTCTTGTAAGAACATTGCAGCTGAATTCTGCCTTTGCAAGCTTGTGCTTTTCGTTCCAGTCAACTATGTTTTCAACCTCAATGCCTCTGCTTTGTCTGAACAGACGAATGAGCATTGTCCATGTTGATTTTTCTGTTTTCAGAACGGTTTTAAAGGTTGCACATTCACTGTCCTTTGAAATAAGCTCAAGGGCTTTTTCGGTTCTGACTTCAATCTGCTTATCCTTGTAGTTGGGAAGAATATCCCACGCATCGTAGTTACCCGGATTATCGGTATAAATTTTCAGCTTATTGAAATCTCCGTCAGCCCATTCACGTAAGAGCTCTTTATCATAAAGTGAGCTGATTGAGCCGTCGGGATTGAACTTAATATTATAGAAAGGTGTTTCAATTGTGTCACCGAGAGTTATCCATTCACCGTCAAAGCTTTCTCTTTCAATTTCACCACCTGAAAGTGCAGGAAGGTCCGGAATTGCAAAATAACCCTTCTTGCCGTATCTTTCATTTTCACCCTTTTCATCTTCAACGAATGTGAGAGCATCCCGCTTGAAGTTGAGGGTGTTGAAGTAGCGTCCGCCCTCATTTATGATTTCATCAAGACCCTTTTCAATTTCAGCATAATCCTCCATTGCATCAACATAAACGGGATGAATATGTGAGCCGGGAAGAATATCGTGGAACTGATTTACAAGGAACTTTTTATAAAGCTCTGTCAGTTTTTCTGTATTGAATTCTTTTCTCATAAGAGAAAGCATTTCTGCTGTACGGAACTTGAATTCAAGACTTCTGTTGAGCTTTTTAAGGTCACTCTTTGTGGTAAAGGTGCCTCTGTGCATTTCAAGATAAAGCTCACCGTCCCAGGTTTCAAGCTCTGTATTGCCTTTAAGATTCTTTTCGAGGAATTCTCTGCCTGAAACATGTTCGCACTTAGGCATAACGGAAAGCTTTTCGAAACGGTGCATCATTTCAATCATTTCCTCTGTGCAGCCGCTTCCGCCGTCACCGTAGCCGAACATATTAAGAGTCTGTCCGCCGCTGTCCTTGTCGATATAAACCTCCCAGTTTTCCTGAATCTGTGAGGGCATATTCCATGTTATGAAGTGTGTAGGCGGTACGCAGGCATAAACCTCACTGCCGTCAATACCCTTCCAGATAAAGTTGTTGTGAGGGAATCTGTTTGTATCATTCCATGTTGACATCTTGTTAGAAACAAAATAGTCAACACCGCTTTTCTTAAGTATCTGCGGAAGAATCCAGGAGTTTCCGAAAACGTCGGGAAGCCATGCATTATTCACCTTTTTACCGAACATTCTCTTATATGTCTGCTGACCGTAAAGGCACTGACGGATAAGAGATTCAGCTGAGGGCACATTACAGTCAGGCTCAACATACATTGCGCCCACAGGCTCAAACTGACCCTTTGCAACTTTTTCCTTAAGCTCTTCAAAAACCTCAGGATAATACTTTTCAAGAGTTTCATACACATACGGCTGAGTATGTGTGTACTTGAAGTCGGGATATTTATCCATCAGACGAAGCTGAATGAGAACCGTTCTGAGATTTTTCTGCACTGCGTGGATACGTCTCCAGTAATATGCAACGTCAAGGTGACTGTGAGCAATAAGAGCCACATCACCGCTGCCCTTGTAGTTGTCATTTGCATAAATCACTTCGTCAACATATTTCTTTGCTTCAGCAACACCTGAAAGCTCATCAGAGTCAAAGTCAATAAGATTCATTGCATTGTTAAGCTCTTTATTGAGAAAAGCTCTGTAATCCTCATTGAAAAGCTCACTTTTCGCAATATCTAAAAGCAGCTCAAAGTCGTAAACAAGATCCTGTACCTCGTGATTTACGGTGCAGATATATGCACCCTCAAAAATCTGACGGCAGCCTCTTACTGAAAGCGATTCGGGATTGCGCTCATCGTCAGGCTTTGAACGGTTATAGCCCATCATTTCAAAACGAAGGGTTTCTTTGTCATTTATGTAAGGAGAAAGAAGCATTCTTTCTCTGTTGGGGTCAACACCGCCGATATATTTTCCGTTTACCTTCACGCAGATTTCTGCCGCAGTTTTAAGTGAAAACCAAAGCTCTTTTCCCTGAAGCTCCTCAGGAATATTTACATCAGCCTTAATAAAAGCAGTTCCGTCGGGAGTAAAGTACATATCACCCTTTTTAAGCGGTCTGTAATCCTCGCTGTAGTACTCAAACTGCATTTCGCTTACTTGTCTTGCATCTCTTATTTCAAGATTTTCAATCTCCCACTTTGAGGAGTAAATGTGTCTTTTCAGCCAACCGAAACGAAGATCGGTCCATTCCTCAGGACGCATTGAACGTCTTACAACTTTAATGTGTGCCATAAATCTCCGCCTCCTTATACATCCTGAAAATAGGGCTTTTTGCGTATACCGCAAAGCTTTACCTTCACACCGAGATCTTTTTCAATCTGCTCTTCAATCCACGCTTCACAGCGGTGGAGAATGAGACATTTTGAACATTCACCTCTGAAAATAACAGTAAGCTCGTCATTCTGAAAAGAAACATATTCAATCCAGCCTCCGTCACCCTGAATTTTAGGCTGAAGAACAGTTTCAACATAAGTTTTTATATCCATAATCATCCTCCGATAATTCCGTCAACGATAGCTTTAAGCTTTGCGTGTCTTTCCTTTGCCTTATCCTTGCTGTCCTCACGAACCGAGTAATACACCTTGATTTTCGGCTCTGTGCCTGAAGGTCTTACGGCAATCCATGAGCCGTCTGCCCAGATGAAACGAAGCACGTTTTCCTTAGGTAAGTCACCGATGCCAACGCTGTAGTCAACAACCTCATTTACGCCTTCAAAAATTTCCTTGCCCTTTTCACGGAAATATACCATAAGCTCATTGATTTTCTCTGCGCCATCTTTACCCTTTAAGGTGAAGCTGTCGAGAGAATCAAGGTAGTAGCCGTATTTATCATAGATTTCATTAAGTCCGTCAATGAGAGTCTTGCCCTGATTTTTATACCAGGCAGCCATCTGACAGATAAGCATTGAAGATACAACTGCATCCTTATCTCTTGCGTGAGTGCCTACAAGATAGCCGTAGGATTCTTCATAGCCGATTACGAATTCCTGCTTGCCTGAATCCTCATACTTATTAATTTTGTCACCGATATATTTAAATCCGGTGAGTGTTTCTTCAACCTGAAGACCGAAGGCTCTGCCGATATTAGCACCAAGCTCTGAGGTTACGATTGTTTTTACAAGGGTGCTTTTTTCTGAAAGAGCTGCCTTTTTCATTGTAAGCACAAAGTTTACAAGAAGCGCACCTGTCTGATTACCTGTAAAGAGAACATAACCGTCATCACCTTTTACTGCAATGCCCACACGGTCACAGTCAGGGTCTGTACCAAGCACAAGGTCAGCGTCAATTTCCTTTGCCTTCTCAATAGCGATTGTAAGTGCATCCTTTTCCTCAGGGTTGGGGCTGCGAACGGTTGAGAAGTTTCCGTCAGGCATTTCCTGCTCCTTCACAACAGTAACATTCATTCCCTCAAGCATTCTTCTTACAGGAATATTGCCTGTGCCGTGAAGAGGTGTATAGACAATTTTAAGGTCGCTTTCTTCTTCATAAAGGCTCTGAGCCTTAACCTTTTTAAGGAACTCTGAAAGCACATCTTCACCTATCATCGTGATGTTATCCATACTGTCCGAGAAAGGAATAACAGAAAAATCTGTTATATCGTTTATGTATCCGATTGCGTTTTTAGCGTCCTCGGTGCAGAACTGACAGCCTCTGTTATCATAAACCTTGTAGCCGTTATACTCCTTTGGATTATGTGAAGCTGTAAGCATAACACCGCAGGTGCAGCCTAAAAATGCAGTTGTGAATGAAAGCACAGGAACAGGAACAAGGGTTTCATAAAGGAACACCTTAAAGCCGCAGGAAGCAAAAATTCCAGCCGCAACACGTGCAAAATAAGCCGAGTTATTTCGTGAATCGTAAGCCAGAGCAACCTTGATTTCTTCACCCTCGTGCTTTTTCATAAGATATTTTGCAAGGCCGTATGTTGCCTTACCTACTGTATATTTGTTCATTCGGTTTGATCCTGCACCCATGATACCTCTGAGTCCGCCCGTACCGAAAGCAAGATCTTTATAGAATCTGTCTTCAATTTCTTTTTCATCTGTAATAGCAATAAGCTCCGCTTTGGTTTCTTCGTCAAAGGTGAGCCACTCAGTATATTTTTCTCTGTAGGTCATAATCATTCTCCTTTCGGGTCATCTCTTTTATTATATCATTCTTTATCTATTTAAGGCAAGAGAATTTATAAAAAAGATATTTATCTTAAACTTGCAAAAATCCCTTGCGGGTGCTACAATATTCTCATAATATAAAAAGGAAGTGCTTATATGAAGAAAACTGCAAAAATTATTCTCGGCACTGCAGCGGGCATTGCTGCCGCAGCTTACGGAGCCTGCACACTTGTTGATGAGCTTCTTCTCAACAAGCATATGGTACCCTCACCTGAGTTTTCTGCAAAGGTAACGGGCTGTGATATGAGTCACCTTGAAGAAGCAACAAACAGAGGTATTGCAAAGCTCAATGAATATGGCTATGAAAAATATCATATACTCTCTGAACGAGGAGAAAAGCTTACCGCTTATCTGCTGAAGCCTGAAAAAGAAAGCAATGTTTACGCCTTCTGCGCTCACGGATACAGAAGTGACGCAAAGGGTGAATTCTGCAAAATTGCTTATTATTATCTCAACAAGGGCATCAATGTGTTTATGCCTGACCACGTGGCTTCAGGTGAAAGCGAAGGCCTTCACTGCACCTTCGGTTACTACGAAGAGCCTGACTGTCTCAAGTGGCTCGCTTATATGAAAGACACCTTCGGAAGCGACATAAAAATTCTTCTTCACGGTGTTTCAATGGGCGCCGCAACAGTTATGATGATGAGCGGCAACAAGGCTCTGCCCCAAAACGTAAAGCTCACCGTTTCCGACTGCGGATATTCAACCGCCGTTGGTGAATTCAGCGAAAAGCTCCGTGCTATGAAGCTTCCTGCCGACCTTATAATCAAGGGTGTAAATGCTGTCAACAAAATCAATCTCGGCTTTGATTTCTATAAGCTTCGTCCCGTCGACAGCGTAAAAAATGCAAAAATCCCTATGCTCTTCATCCACGGCACAGGCGACACATTTATTCCCCACAGTATGTGTCAGGAGGTTTATGATGCCTGCGGCAGTGAAGTAAAAGAAATTCTTTACATCGAAGGTGCTGACCACGCTCAGTCCTTCCCCACCGATACAGAAACATATTCAAAGAAGCTTGATGAAATGATTGACAAATATGTGCTTGAGGTTACAACCGAAGCATAAAAGCTAAAAAAATTAAGGACTGCTGCCCACGAAGGTAACAGTCCTTTTATTTTGCATAATTTTATATCTCAATCTGTGCGATAATATCCTTAAGGCACTTTGCACTTCTCTGAAGAGCAATTACCTCTCTTGTTGTAAGAGGAAGGAGCATCTTGCTGTGTGCACCCTGTCTGCCGACAACGTTGAGAAGGCTGAGACAAACATCGTCAATGCCGTATTCGCCGTGAAGCATTGTTGAAAC
The DNA here is from genome assembly GCA_045645885.1 of Acutalibacteraceae bacterium. Lineage (GTDB taxonomy): Bacteria > Bacillota > Clostridia > Oscillospirales > Acutalibacteraceae > UBA6857. The sequence continues at coordinate 27,154 of JAZRJR010000060.1, forward strand.
GGTGAGAGGTGTGTCTACACCGCCGAGAAGACTGCGGCAGATGTGACAAACTGATGCTGAAACTGCATAGAAGGTTGCACCCTTGTCCTGAATAACTCTTGCACCTGAGTTGCGCACATAGTTTTCAACAATATCAAAGTCGATTTCAGGATAAAGCTTTCCGTCAGCTCTGATAATTGATGTGCTGCAATGCTCTATAGGAATATTTGAAATATTTGCAAGTGACCAGGGAACGAATGAGCTGTCACCGTGTTCACCCATTACATAAGCGTGAACGTTTCTCTGGTTGATGCCGTAAATTTTAGCAAGCTTTGTTCTGAGTCTTGCGGTGTCAAGAATTGTGCCTGAACCGATTACTCTTTCTTCAGGAATACCTGAAATTTTGCAGAACACATAAGTAAGCACGTCAACAGGATTACTTACGATAATATAAACAGCATCTGAAGCATACTTTGTAATTTCAGGAGTGATGCTCTTAAGAATGTCAACATTTGTCTGAGCAAGGTCAAGTCTTGACATACCCGGCTTTCTTGCAGCACCTGAAGTGATGATAACGATATCTGAACCTACTGCATCCTCGTAAGAGCCTGAATAAACCTTACAGGGAGTACAGAAGGGTGTACCCTGCTGAATATCAAGAGCTTCACCGAAAGCCTTCTTATCATTGATGTCAATCATAAGAATTTCATTTGCAAGTCCCTCAACCATAAGAGTATAAGCAATTGTTGAACCTACACTTCCTGAGCCGATAATGGTGATTTTTCTCATAAATCTTTTCCCTCTTTCGTATCTATTGCCTATTCGATATTTTTTTATCGATTAAATTCTACTATAAAGTATACCACAAACCCCAACAGATGTCAACGATATTGTCGTTTTAAGGATACTTTTTCACTTTTTAACTATTATCTCCTGTTTAATTTACTGTTTTTTGTTACAAACACCTTGAAAATTACTTCAAAAAGTATTAGAATTCCATTAAGTTATGCAGTATTATACTATACTACCAAAAAGGAGAAAGAAAGCTTTTATGCTTTCTGCAACATATTTATGAACATTATTATTGCAGGCTGTGGAAAAATCGGCAAGATTCTTGTTGCCGACCTTGTAAGCGAAGGACACGACGTAACCGCAATTGACATAAATCCCTCTGCTGTTGAAGAGATAACAAACACCTATGATGTTATAGGTGTTTGCGGAAGCGCAACTGACTGCGACACCTTAGAGGAAGCAAATGTTTATGATGCAGACCTCTTCATTGCCGTAACAGGCTCCGATGAGCTTAATATGCTCGCCTGCTTCCTTTCAAAAAAAATCGGTGCTGCACACACAGTTGCCCGAATCCGAAACCCCGAATATAATGACCGCTCTCTCGGTTTTATGCGTCAGCAGCTTGACATTTCAATGTCGCTGAACCCTGAAAAGCTGGTTGCTCAGGAGCTTTATAATATTCTCCGCCTTCCCTCAGCCTTCAAGGTTGAATATTTTTCAAGGCGCAACCTCGAAATGATTGAGCTTAAGCTGAAGCCTGAGCATCCGATCTGCGGTATGACTCTTATGAAGCTCAGAGAAAAATTCAAAGAGAAATTCCTTATTGCCGCGGTTCTCCGTGAGGGCAGAGTTCATATCCCTGACGGAAGCTTTGTTCTGAATCCCGGTGATGTTATAAGTATCGCCGCAGCACCCTCTGATATGCAGAAGCTTCTCAAGGGTATGGGAATGCTCCGCAAGGGTGCCAAGGATGTATTTCTTCTCGGCGGAAGTAAAATTGCCTTTTATCTTGCAAAAATGCTCACATCTGCAGGAATCAATGTCAAAATCGTTGAAAGAGATTTTGAGCACTGTCAGAATCTCAGTGAATCAATACCAAAGGCTGTTATCATTCACGGTGACGGTTCACATCAGAACCTTCTTCTTGAAGAGGGTCTGAGAAATGTTGACGCCTGTGTATCACTTACAGGTATGGATGAAGAAAACATCATCATTTCAATTTTTGCTTCTTCTCTCAATGTTCCCAAGGTCATTGCAAAAATCAACAGCGATGAGCTTTACAGAATGTCTGAGCGTCTCGGTCTTGACTGTGTGGTTTCACCCAAGTCTGTCACCTCTGACGTTGTTGTCCGTTATGCAAGAGCTCTTCAGAATTCTCAGGGAAGTAACGTTGAAACCATGTATACAATTATGGACGGAAAAGCTGAGGTGCTTGAATTCAAGGTCGGCGCCGATGCTCGTCTTACTGATATCCCCCTTAAGAATCTTAAAATAAAGCCGGGAATTCTTGTGGTCGGTATTATCCGTGCAGGTAAGGTTGCAATAATTCCCAACGGTGATGATATTATCTGTCAGGGTGACAAGGTTATTGTTCTTGCCGCAGACCACAGACTTGATGATCTTTCTCACATCGTTTATTAAGGAGCAGAAACTATGAACAGACGTATGGTTTTATATATGGTCGGCTCTGTAATAAAAATTGAAGCCGCTCTTATGCTTCTTCCTCTTATCGTATCCGTAATTTACGGTGAAAAAAGCACAGCTCTTTCATTCCTTACTTCAATTGTAATTGCACTCATAACCGGGTTTGTTATGACACTTGCAGTAAGACCGGGCAGCAAAGTAATCTATGCAAAAGAGGGCTTTGTAACCGTTGCACTTTCGTGGATATTCCTGTCGCTTGTAGGTTGTCTGCCCTTTGTTATCAGCGGTGAAATTCCGAACTTTATTGATGCGTTTTTTGAAACGGTCAGCGGTTTCACCACCACAGGTGCTTCAATTCTTACAGACGTTGAAGCAATGAGCAAGGGTATGCTTTTCTGGCGTTCCTTCACCCATTGGGTCGGCGGTATGGGCGTTCTTGTTTTTGTGATGGCTATTATCCCCTCTTTCTCAGAGCGTTCAATCCACCTTCTCCGCGCAGAGGTGCCCGGCCCTGTTGTAGGCAAGCTTGTTCCAAAAATCAGACAGACTGCCCGCATTCTCTATATCATCTATATCGCAATAACTCTCATTGAGGTTGTCTTCCTTCTTCTGGGAAAAATGCCTCTCTTTGACAGTCTTGTTCACGCCTTCGGTACCGCAGGTACTGGCGGCTTCGGAATTAAATCAGACAGCCTCGGTTCATACAGCAGCTACCTTCAATGGGTAATAACAATCTTTATGCTGATTTTCGGTGTAAACTTCAACCTCTATTATTTCATTCTTATCAAAAAAGCAAAGCTTGCACTGAAGAGCACCGAGCTCTGGTTTTATCTTGGCATAGTTGCATTTTCAACAGTCTGCATAACCGCTGACATCTTCCCTCTTTACAGCTCAATCGGTGAATCTGTAAAGCACGCTGCCTTTCAGGTTGCAGGCTTCATCACCACAACAGGTTATGCAACTGCAGACTTCAACAGCTGGCCGATTTTTTCAAAGACACTTCTCTTTCTTCTGATGTTCCTCGGCGGATGTGCAGGCTCAACTGCAGGCGGCTTCAAGCTTTCAAGAGTTATGATGCTTCTCAAAAACGCAAAGCGTGAGCTTCAGAGAATGCTTCACCCTCGCTCCGTTGCCGTTGTAAAATTTGAAGGCAAGCGTGTCGATGATTCAACCATCAATTCTGTAATGTCTTATCTTTCAATTTATCTGCTTTTCTTCTGCGTTACGGTTTTCATAATCGGCTTTGAAAAGTTCGACATTGAAACAAACATAACAGCTGTAGCTTCATGCTTTAACAATATCGGCCCCGCCTTCGGTCAGGCAGCAGCGAACTATTCAGCATACTCACCCTTCGGAAAAATTATTCTTTCAATTGCCATGCTCCTCGGCAGACTTGAGATTTATCCCATTATTCTCACACTCTCACCGTCAACATGGAGTAAAAAATAAGATATAAAAAGAGAATCAGATGTAAAGTTTTAAGCTTTACATCTGATTTTTTATTGTAAAGTAAAAACCCTTTACATTTGTATTTAAGTGTGGAAAACACCTTTTACGGTTAAATTCTCTGTTGAAAATGTTAAGTTTTCAGCAGAAATCCAGGTATTTTTCCACGTTTTCATCGGAATATTCCATCTCAGATGAATACATTCTTGAATATTCCACAATGTCATCCAGACTAAGATTCCCGTAAGTTTCCTTGTGAAAAGCACAGAGAAGCATAATAAATTCTGCACTCTGAAGAGCAAAAATCAATCTTTCACGCACTTTTCCGTCCTCTGCCGAGAGAGAAAACTGACGGTAAACAAAGTAACATAAAAGCTGACAGAAAGCGTTTTCAAGCTCTTTTTCATATTGACACTTCCACTCTAAGGAAGCATTTTTTATTTTTAGAAGAAGCTCTGTCCAGCGTTCATCCAGCCTTTCCATTGAGAGAAAAAGACTTATCCACTCGTCAGTTTTTATATATTTTTTCTTTTCTCTGATAAGTGTGTAAACATTATTTATTCTGTCTGAAATTGTCTTATTCTCATTCTGTATGAGCGCAAAAGCCTTTTCTCTGAGAGAAAGAATTTCAGCTTCGTCATCTGTTAATTCTTCCTCTTCGCCGTCATCTGCAATACAAATCAGCTGAAACTTTTCTTTGTTTCCGAGAATGAGCTTTCCTGCACTTTCACAGCAAAGACCAAGACCGATTTCCTCTCTGTCTGAAAAATAATTTCTGAATCTCGGATGGTCGGCACATATGTCACAAAGTGCATCTTCACCAAGTGAGGAAATAATATCGCAGAGATTTTTCTCATTCAGAAAAGGACATCGTTCATTTTCACCCATACAGAAATGAGGAGCTTCACCCTCATATGAAATATGCTTTTTAAGTCTGTCACCAGTTTCACCGTCAATACTGTTATAATAACTGAGAGTGAATTCATCTATGTCAATTTCCCAGCCTATGCAGCAGTTGTGCTTGCACGCACCTGCAATACATCTGAAATTTTCATAATAATCGGGTGCGAACTGTTTCATGCTATCATCCTTTCCGAAAAAATCTAAGGTTATTTTAACATAGAAAATATAAAATGCAACCATAATATATAAAAAATCATGGAGGCATTTTATGTGTACAGCAATTTCTTTTAAGGCTGACAACCACTATTTCGGCCGAACGCTCGACCTTGAATATTCCTACAACGAAGCCGTTACCGTTACACCGAGAAATTACCCTTTCTGCTTCACCAACGGCACAGAAAACAAAAATCATTATGCCATAATCGGTATGGCTGCCGTAACGGATAATTACCCGCTATACTATGAAGCAACCAACGAAGAAGGACTTTCAATGGCAGGTCTGAATTTTCCCGATAATGCAAAGTATTTTCCGAAATCAGAATGCAAGGACAATATTGCACCGTTCGAGCTTATACCTTGGATACTGACACAATGCAAAGATGTAAGTGAGGCAAAAAATCTTTTAAAGAATCTGAACCTTACAGATATCCCCTTCAGCAGCAAGCTTCCGAGTTCTCCTCTTCATTGGATTATTGCGGACAAGCACGAGGCTGTTACAGCAGAAAGCACAGCGGAAGGCTTAAAAGTTTACCACAACCCCGTAGGCGTACTTACAAATAATCCGCCTTTCCCCTATCACCTTCTTCATCTTTCAACCTTTATGAATCTCTCCCCGTACCCCCACAAAAACAAATTCAGCGATAAAATCAGTCAACGCAGCTTCAGCAGAGGAACGGGAGCCATCGGACTTCCGGGCGACTGTTCATCACAGTCACGCTTTGTACGTGCGAGCTTCAACAAGCTCAACGCAGCCACCTTTGAAACCGAAGCAGAAAACGTTGAGCAGTTTTTCCACATACTTTCATCAGTAGAACAAATCAAGGGTACGGTCAAAACAAACGACGGCAAGGATGTGCAAACTGTTTACACAAGCTGCTGCAACACAGACAAAGGTATCTACTACTATACCACCTACGGCAACCGCAGCATTACAGGCATTGATATGCACAAAGAAAGCCTTGACAGTACCGAGCTTGTTACATTCCCCCTGCGAGAGAGCAGGATTGTTATGGATAACTGAACAAAAGGTATAAATCTGCCTTTGCTCAACGGCTTTACGTGAGATTTAAAAATTACAGATATTTTGCTGAAGGTCTTGATTTTCACACCGCCTTTGTGTATAATATCATAGTTCAGTTAAATAAGGAGAGTTGTCCGAGCTGGCCGAAGGAGCACGATTGGAAATCGTGTAACGGCGATAAACCGTTCGAGGGTTCGAATCCCTTGCTCTCCGCCAAAAAATAGAAGGTAGTACCAACGGTACTGCCTTTTGTTTTTCAATAAAATCAAAAGCAAGGGATTCGAACAAGGAGGGAGCATACGAAGTATGCGGAAGAAAATGCTTCGGGGAAGCATTTTCGCCGACGTGGCAACGAGCGAAGCGAGGCGATAGGTGCGGCAGCACCGGGACAAAATCCTTTGCTCTCCGCCAAATCAATTACCACTGTTGATACAATCGTATCGATGGTGGTATTGTTAATTTATAGCTGTTTCCCCTTATGGTATAAGGGGTTATAAAAATAAGCGTTGCAGTTGGGGTTAGGTGTGCCCTTGCTGCAACGCTGTTTTTGTGTGGTTGGGTATGTAATTGTGGTTTTATATAGGTAGACAATCGTTAAATTGTGGGGATATCGTTAAAAAGTTGATAATCATGTTTGTTATTTAAAATATATTGTAACTTCAGTTATCGATTTCAAATGGATCTTTATAATCTATTTCTGCACCATCACGAATAGTATAGTTTTCATAATCAATCCATTTTCCCTGTTTTCCATCGTCATATAAGAATCCATATTTAATAATGTAATCTTTATCGGGATTCCTTTTTACATATTCCAACAATTGCTTGTAACAATGTAAAGTTGCCTTGACATCTTCTAATGAATCATGTGCCGAAAAATCATATTTAAAATGTCTTGCAACAGTTGAGAGTTTTTGCCATTTCTCAATACCTTTATATGCAGAATACATTAGCATAGGATCAGGACCCCAAACAACATTACGAATAAGTTGTGTTCCACCAGGTTTACCAAACACCAAATCGAATCCCCATAAAAATCTCATTTCAAAATCTATATTGTATGCAATAACAACTTTAGACTTATATAGTATTTCTTTTACTTTCGGAAACACATCTTCAAAGAAGGGTTGGTTTTTGACCATAGACGGGGTAATGCCATGAATCTCTTGTGCATTTGCCCAAGTTTTTCTCTTCTGCGGTTTACACAGAGTATTCAGCAAGGTGTTTCCATCTTGGTCTATTATGGAAACAGACAAAACTTCATCATATCTTTCGCCATCTAATGGGCTTTTTATGCCAGTAGTTTCAAAATCGATTACTACTAAATCATATTCGCATTTTTCTAAACGTTGTAATTCGGCTTCTTTTCTTGCTACAAATTTCTGCATTTTCAAATCGCGCATAGTTTCTTGATGCTTTTTTCTATTTTTCAATAGATTTGCTATATGATTAACAATTAGATTTGCAGAATCAAGTTCATTTTGTAGAATGGCAATTTTTAAGGTTTCTATTTTAGTATCATAAGAATATGGTTTATAGGAAAGTTCGATATAATATTCTGTAACCTGTTTTTCAATTTCTTTTTTTAATGTACGAAACAATTTTTTTGTTTCTATAACTTCTATTACAGTTTTAGAATCGCTTCTTAGAGAAATATCAGTAACATCAAACAATGAACTTTTTACATCTTGGCTATAATGAATCATTCGCAAATTTGATCCATCACACCAGTTTTCTGTAAAACGAACAGTTTCTCCATTGTTTTTTAAGGTTATTGTCACAATTGCTCATTCCTTTCTGAAGTACAAAGTTTATTAACTTATCTGCAGCATTTTTAAATAATCTCCATTTTTATTATCATATCATAAATCATTGTGCGTTTCAACAATGAAACAAATCATTAATCAATAATAATTGTATTAACATTATACCTCACACCCATTCCTAAACCTCCACACCAACCTTCCATCTCCATGCACCGTCACACACTCAACTGTCATCTGCCACAGCTTTTCATTAAACTCAAGCTGCAACATATCAGGTTCACCATCCTTTTTCCGCTGCATTCGGAAGTCACCCAACTGAACACAAAAAGTTCTCTGAAAAGTCCGCAGTATCTTTGCTTTTCCATTGACAAAGCAAAGATGAAAATGTTACTATTATATAAAGAAAACATCACTTATGAAAGGTTGCTGCAAAATGAAAAAACTTATTTCAATTCTTCTTGTTGCTGCTATGCTTTTCGCTGCTATGGCACCTATGGCATCAGCAACAGACGAAAATCTTCCTATCATCTATATCCGAGGTAACGGTGAAACCATTTACGATGCTGACGGCAATGTTCTTCCGCTTGGCGTTTCAGACTTTTTATCCAACGTGACTAACGGTGATTTTGATCTGGATACAGTGGTCGAAACCTGTGCTAATATTATGCTTCCGTTACTTACAGAAGGTCTTTTACTTGACGAATGGGACAATTACGGCAGAGCTGTTTATGAAGAACTCAAGCCCCTTTTCAAAGGCTCAGAGCTTGATGAAAACGGAAACCCCATAAAAGGAAGCGGTATCGCGCAGTCAAGAATTGAAGCTTCTGAAGCAGAAGCACAGCGTGACACAGTCAATTACGGTCTTTACGATTATAATTTCATGTATGACTGGAGACTTTCCCCTTATGACCATGTAGACAGACTTCATCAATACATAAAAACCGTACTTGGTACAACACATAAAAAACAGGTTAACATTCATGTAGCTTGTCTTGGCGGCGGACTTCTTATGGCATATCTTGAAAAATATGGTAATAAGCGCCTTGTAAAAAATGTTATGTTAAACGAAGTTCTTTCCAACGGTGCAACAATTATCAGCAAATCCTTCAGCGGTCAGATTGAGTTTGACGGAAAACAGACTGAAAGATATCTTGCTCAGATGGAGTATTGCTCCGAAATCGGTATGCCCGGAGGATTTTTTGTAAGTGATCTGGTCAATAAAATTGTTTTCAAAACAATAGATCTTTTCAATCAGGTAACCGTTACCGACAAGGTGCTTGACGGCGTTGAAGATTTGTACGGCAAGCTTTATGAGGCACTTATGCCTGCAGTTTGTCACGCAACAGGTTTCGCAACCATGGTCAATTATTGGACCTGCGTAACCGAAGATGATTTTGATGCTGCCCTGAATCTTCTTTACGGTGAAAAAGGCTCTGAGTTAAGAACAAAATATGACGGTCTTATTAAAAAAATCAATTATTACAGAGAGCATTGCACTTCACAGCTTGATAAACTTTATGATAAATTTGAAAATGAATATGAAATTTATATCGGTTTTGTTGCAAGATACGGATATATGAATCCGCCCATAACAAAAGATGCAGACAAGCTTTCAGACTTCCTTGTAAGCCTTGATGCTGCAACTATGGGTGCTACCTGTGCAAAACTCGGAACAACCTTTTCCGATGACTACATTTCACAAAGAATAGCTAAAGGCAAAGGAGCTTATATTTCTCCCGACCGTGAGGTTGATTTGTCTACAGCTCTTTACCCTGACAGAACATGGGTTATCAAAAATGCTCACCACAGTCTTTCAAATGTAAGCGATCATATCGTTCTGTCTTTCCTTCAGGGAACCAAATACACCATCGGCTCTGAAGGAGCATATCCTCAGTTCAGCGTCTTTTATGAGACCGAAAACAGAATTGAACCGATGACAGAAAAGAACTGTGCAGACTATGAATGGATTTCTCTTCCTGAAGAAAAGCCTACAACAGAAACACGTCTTGTTTCATTTATGCGTTTCTTCACAATGATTCTCAATTTCTTTACAAAGCTTTTCAACGGTGAGCTTAATTTTTCAAACCTCTTTGGTTAATAAATACTTTTACACCCGCAGAGTTTCTGCGGGTGTTCTTTATAATAGCCTCTCAGGTACTGCGTTATATAAGCTTCTCCAAAAGCAAAGCGTTGCAGTTACGGTTTTGATTCCTTCTGCAACGCTTTTGATTTTTTCATTTAATCCGTTCATTCCTCATCGGGCTGCTGTCCGTCATGAGCGAGCCATTTGCACTCTGTAACCTTCATATCTGTAAATGTTGCTTTGAAGGACGAATTTTCCGGACTGCAGGCATAAACGCCGAACCTTATTTTACCTGCACCGTTCCACATATGGCAGACACGCATCTGTCTGAATCTGATTCCGTCCTCTGAGCACTCAATACAGTAGTCATCTTCTCTTCGGCTGAGGCGGTACCACATAGATTTGATATCTGCATCAATTTCGGTAGTCGCCCAATCGGAATAGCCGTTATTCGTTACTACAGAGCCGAGATGCTGAAACTCCTCGTTTTCATATTCAATTGAACCTTTGAGCCAGTTGTCGCTGTCAAGATACATCACTATACCGCACTGGTCGAAGCGATGCTTACTTTTAAATTCTGTTCTGACGGTAAAAGAAAAAAACTTTTCATCAGTTTCCATCTGCAATACAGGAGCATTATCATTTCTGAAATGATAGTATGTTCTCTGCCACAGATCTGTGCATGGGGAAGTGACAATTTCAACCCTGTCCTCAGCTATGATGAAATCATCAGGCTTTCTTGTCCACTGTAATTTATTTGTTTCAAAAATCATTAAAATTCCTCTGCAATTCTGAGACCTTCGGAAATTGCCTTACTGATTCTTTCTTCAATTTCCTTTTCGGAAAGGTAGTCCATATTCTGAGCTGAAATGACCTGCATGGGTCCTATACCCCAAAGCCAGGAAATAGCTTTAAGATATGGTGTGCCCTGCTCCAATACATCTCCTGTACTGATATCCATACCTCTTGTGGTGATGTAAAGCATTTTCTCTGCCTTGCAATTACCGTAGCAGGTCTTTTCATCAGACTTGAAGGTTACATCAAAAATTGAGCAAAGCTCAAGAAAATTCTTGAGTGCCGCAGGAAATGACATATCCCAGAAGGGCGCCGCAATAACAATTCTGTCGGCATCACGCACACTTTCTGCCCAGGACATAACCTGAGGGTCGATAACGCCATTGTTTCGTTTTGTTATGAGTTCCTTTTTCACAATGCTTAAATCAAGGTCATTTATAACAAGTGTCTGAACCTCATATTTCTGCTTCAACGCCTCCACAATGGGTGTTGCAATACGTTTGGTTCTTGACATTTCATCTCTTATGCATGCATCGATGTATAATAATTTTTTCATTGTGAAATCTCCTTTTACAAGTTATTTTTTATTTATCCCATTGATTATATCACAACAAAAGCAAAAATTCCACCCTGAAAAATATCATAATCAAATTCAATATTCAACAAGTCTGTGCGGTTCACTTCCGTTTTTCAACACTGCAAAGCTTAAAGAGGATTCGGTTTTATTATTTCTTTTAAAGCTATATCACTTCTTGCAATATTATTTCTGCAGTGATATAATATCCTCGGAGAAAAAAGAGCATAAGAAAGAAGGATAAATATGACAGAAAGCATTCGCAAATTTATCAAAGATCTTATACTGATAATCACAATACTTACAACCGGCTTCGGCGGACTTATCGGTATAGGTTCGGAGCCTGTAACCCCTCCTGACAGCAACTATCCCATTGGTGAGGCAAAACCGGTCGAAGAAGGCAATTTTTATTGGCCCGAAGAAAAAATCTTCCCTTCATTTGCTGAACCTACAGAAGAGCTTATTGCTTTTCCCGGCGATATTCTTCCTCACCTTGAAATGACAGCCCTCTCTTGTCTGCAAGGCTTTGTCAACAAAATCGGAACTAAAGTTGTTATTCTTGACAGCGATGTTGAAAAATGGCTTTCAGAATACGGCTACAGCTACAAAAGAGTTGAACGTGATGATGTTTTCAGAGAAATTGCAGAGCTTACTGACGGTGCAGTGGCAGGTGTTGTGCTTTATGACAACTCTCTCAACGACAACTATATGAACCTTGCTTCATCAATAGGCAACACTATGAACGCCCTTCCTCTCACCGCAGAGGCTTATGACAATTGGAAGGCAAACGGAATCGACCTTCCTGTTTTAGCCGACATCCGTGGGCTTAAATATGACAACCCTACAGAGATTTACAAATACTTCTTTGATAACTACTGGGAAAACTGCAACAAAAAAATTCTTGTTGTTCAGCGACCTGACCTTTCCTTCCATATGCGTGACCTTGCTTCAGCCACAGGCGGTGCAGTGGTTTATCTTTCATGCAGCGGCGGTTCGGAAACTCTGATGTTCAAAAAGTTCCTCTCGACTATGAAACCCGGAGAGTCAATTCTTACAGGCTGGTACGCAGGTCAGGAGCGTGAGCTTATGACAGTTGCAGCGCAGTGCGGACTTTCCTGTGTTCCTGCCGACTTTTTCAGCAATCCCACAGTTTTTGCAAAGAATCGTGAAATAAAGGTTCCTGCCGTACCTGATATGCCCGAACTTGAAAACAAGATTTATATTGCATATTTTCTCAGCGACGGTGACAATATTCAGTATGATATGCACGCAATGAGAGAATATTGGGACAACAACCGACACAATCAGGGCAAGGTACCTGTAAACTGGACAATAAGTCCTGCTCTCACTGATGTCGCACCCGAAATGATGAACTACTATTATAAAGACGCAACCGACACAGAATGCTTCGTCTGCGGACCTTCGGGTATGGGCTATACAATGCCGAAAAACACCTACGGTGCAAATCCCGGAACACAGTTCCGTTCATCTGAAAAATTCAAGGCTTATGTAAATATGACAGACCGTTATCTGCAGAAGTCAGGACTCAGAGTTGTAACAATCTGGGATAACCTGACCTCAGCACACCGCAGAATCTACACAAGCGAAAGTGATTATCTTTACGGTCTTACAGTTCAGAACTTCACCGACAGCTCTCTCTGGAAGCTTTACACAGGAGTCACCAACGACACCCTCATCATTCAGATGACACCGGGTTATCTTGCACAGAATGCTGAAGGCAACCTTCCTATTACAGCAATCGAAAACGATATTATCCCTGCAATAGATTTTCTCAGATATAACGGAAAGGCACCTGTTTTTGTTGCAACTCAGGTAAGCGTATGGGCTTTCCACGATATAAACGAGGTTGCAAAGCTTGAGCAGCATCTTTCAGACCACTACACAGAAATTTACGGAAAGGATGTTGTAGAGTTTGTAAGAGCAGACCATTTCTATAATCTTTATTATGAGGCAAAGAAGCTTCCTCAGGATGTAACTCTGAAAAAAGAATTGACTGTGGCTGCAACAAGCAATTCAGAAAATGCAAATCTTATTGCTGACGGCACCTGCCGAAGCGAAAGTGTATGGACTTCCGACGAAGAAGGTACCCAGACACTTACCGTTTCTCTCGGTGAAACATATGAGCTTCAGGAAATCACTCTCTACCACGCAGAATGCAGCGGTTTTGATAAGGCTCTCAATTCAGAAGCTTTCACAGTTGAAATCGGCACATACGCAGAAGACTTCCGAAAGGTTGCTGATGTTAAAGGTAACAGCGAAAGCACCACAAATCTCCGATTCAAAAAGACAAAGGGCAATACAGTGAAAATCACAATAACCAATCCCGGTGAAGATAACATTGCAAGGCTTGCTGATATTGATATATGGGGAACACTTGTAAAATAAAACTGAAGATAAAAGAGGCTGTCACCCGACAGCCTCTTTCTTTTGTCTTTCACTTTTAAATCTTATCTTCGCTGAAATCAATCATTACCTGACTTCTGTTTGGTGTGAGCTTTGTAAGCTTAACTCCTGCAGCCTCAAACATTCTCTTTGATGCTCTTGTGCTTTCTGTTTCAGCATACTTATCTGAGATATAAACAACTTCCCTGATGCCTGACTGAATAATAGCCTTTGCACATTCATTGCACGGGAAAAGCGCAACATAAATTCTGCAGCCGTCAAGGTTTGAGTCACGGCTATTGAGAATTGCGTTAAGCTCTGCGTGGCACACATAAAAATACTTAGTGTCATAGGCACTGCCCTGTCTTTCCCAAGGGAATTCATCATCGCTGCAGCCCATAGGAAAACCGTTGTAGCCAACTGACATAATTCTGTTTTTTGAGTTTACAATGCATGCACCCACCTGAGTGTTGGGGTCCTTACTTCTGTATGAAGCAAGCATTGCAACGCCCATAAAGTATTCATCCCAAGATAAGAAATCTTCTCTTTTTGCCATTTTTTATTCTCTCCTTTTTTATCTTCTCCGACAGCCTTTGACTGCCACCTCTTCTTTCGGAAGAGGCAAGGATATTGTTTTTTATTTACTCAACTTCTCTGTAATAGAGTCCTCGTGTGAAACCACCCTTTACACCCTTACCCTTACGGTAGGCATCAAGAATTGCTTCGCACATTTCTCTTTTTTCTTTAGTAAAATAGAAGGTTATGAAATCGACATTTCTGATTTCATCCATTCTGTCACCCATATAAATAGGCTGCGAATTAAGAATTTCCGAAACACCCATTTTGCACATAACCGGGAATTTCATTCCCATTCTGTCGGTAAGGTAACTGTCGCTTTTACATTCAGCACAGGTCTTTCCGTTTCGTACGGGACAGTTTCTTGTGAGCATCAGAGGCAGTCTGCCGTAGCCGATTATACCTCTTTTTGCTTTACCGCCTATCTTTGAAATACGGTTAACCGTAAGTTCAGGTGACAAGGTCATTTCCTTTACACCTAACCCCTCCAAAACACCCACAGAAAGACTGTTAAACACATTCATTGAAAAGCCTGTGTGAATTTCCATACCAAGCTCTCTTGCAATTGCAAGAGCATCAAGAGTGCTGCAATAAGCAACGGATATTCCACATTTTTTATACTTCGCAAGTAAATCTCTCACCTTGTTTTCGTTGCCGAAAATACCTCTCGGCACTTCAACCCCCACATTTACAGGCAGATTTTTAACCTTTTCAACAAGGTTTTCATCACAATCTATAGGAATATAAAGGTTTTCCACATTATTGAGATTATGGGGTATCTGACTGAGATTTGCTACTCTTATATTGAACTTAAGACCTTTTTCAGCCTTATATTCAGGTATTTTAAGCTCTATATCTGTAAAGCTCTTCTCCTTTACATTCGAGAGCTTTTCACCCAGTGCTTCCAGAGCATTTCTTCTGAGATTATTTATTACACTTGCAGGAACAATCAAGCCTTCATCAAGCTCAATTTCAACATTCTCTGCATAGAACTGTGTTCCGCCGCATTTACCGATTCTTTCAGCAAGACCTTCTTTTGTAAGCGGTTTGTTGAGAGCCTTTTCGGGAATATATTCATCTGAAATGAAAACTGTTTTTCCGTTTGCAGAAGCTGAAAGAGAAACCGGTTCATTTTCAATTACACTGAGCATAAAGCTTACAGGAATAAGCGGTGTCTCTTTTTCATAGAGATGTGAAAGCTCATTCAGCACAGAATTGGTTGCAGCCGTTACATCTTCCTTACCTCTTATGCCGAACATATCCTTGCCGAGTTTTCCTTCATAGTAGCCTTTGGTAAAGCCTGAACGGGAGAATACGGCACGGAGCTTTCTCTGCAGTTCTTCGTCATTTTCACCCTTAAGTGATTTCACCACACTTGTTACTGCGGCAGCGACATATTCAGGGCGCTTCATTCTGCCTTCAATTTTAAGTGAAGCCACGCCTATGTCTGCAAGATCATTCACATTTTCAACAAGTGATAAATCCTTCAGGCTGAGATCATAGCCCTCAGAGCCTTCTGCCTTGAAGGGAAGTCTGCAGGGCTGAGCACAAAGACCTCTGTTGCCGCTTCTTGCACCGAACATACTGCTCATATAGCACTGGCCCGATACGCACATACAAAGTGCGCCGTGAACAAAGCACTCTATTTCCATATCGGTATTTTCGGCTATGTATTTAATTTCATCTCTACCGAGCTCTCTCGGAAGAACCGCCCGTCTGAAGCCAAGCTCTTTAAGCAGCTTTACACCGCTCAAGGTCTGCACCGACATCTGTGTAGATGCGTGCATATCAATGCCTTTGCAGGTTTTTCTTGCAAGCTGTCCTATGCCTAAATCCTGCAAAATAAGCGCATCTGCACCACTTTCGCAAATGCGCTGTAACGTGCTTTTTGCGGCAGAAAGCTCATGGTCGGCAACAAGAGTGTTCATTGTTATGTGAACATCTGTGCCGTGACTGTGACAGTAGTCTATGGTTTCCTTAAGCTCTTCAAAAGAAAAGTTATCTGCCTTTGCCCGTGCATTGAAGCTCTTTGTTCCCATATAAACCGCATCTGCACCTGAGCGCACTGCAGCCTTTACACTCTCTGCGGAGCCCGCAGGAGCCAGAACCTCAATTTTATTTTTCATAATTATTTCTCAAGCTTTCTGAGCTTTTTCATTTCATCAAGCTCCGCTTTCATTTTCATATTCTGAGTTCTGAGAGTTTCGTTTTCTTTTCTCAGATTTTCACTTTCATGTCTTGCAAGGTCAGCCTTACTTTTTGCATTTGAAGCATCGTCAAGGTAATCCTTTATCTGTTCACGGAGTCTGTCTGCAGTCTCTGTTGCTTTTTTGCATTCATCAGCATAATCAAGTGCAAGTAAAATTGCTGCCTGAGTTACTGAAAGACGGTCATTTGCTTTCATAATTGCAGCGAGAGCTCTGTCAAGCTCCTTGCCCAATGACTGCACATATCTCGCATCATCTTCAGCAATTACAGTATATTCAGCACCGCCGATTGAAAGTTTAACTTTATTAGCTGCCATCGTAATTCTTCCTTTCTTTAAAAGCTTTACTTACGTAATTTACATCATACCAACTATAATTATACATCAACTCCTTATTCTCCGTCAAGAGTAATAAATATTAAAATAAAAATGAGATATATATTTGATTTTTGTAATCTTTAGTGATATAATACTAGGAGATAATTTTCAGACAGTTTCACTGAGCCTCAGAGTTCGGTGAGCTTTGCTGTTATTTACAGAACTTCAGAGGAGATGAACAGATTGGACACAATAAAAGATTTCCTTGTGAGCCTTTGTCAGTCAGACGAGGTACGGTATATAATTGATGCAATCATAAAAATGGCTCTTGCCGTTTTATTCAGCGGTATAATCGGTTATGAGAGAGAACACTCTCACCGTCCCGCCGGCTTCAGAACGCATATTCTCGTTGCCGTAGGCTCTGCACTTGTTATGATGACTTCAGGCTATGTTTTCAATGAATATGCAGGTCTCGGAACCTTCGACCCCACAAGACTCGGTGCTCAGGTAATCAGCGGTATCGGTTTCCTCGGCGCAGGTACTATTCTCCGAGAAGGCTTCAGCGTAAAGGGTCTTACAACCGCTGCAAGCTTGTGGGCAGTTTCATGTATCGGTCTTGCGGTAGGTGCGGGCTACTATATCGGTGCTCTTGTTTCAACCGTTGTTATCTATCTGACCCTCAACACCTTCAAGCGTTTCATTATAAGAGGCAACCCCTCAAAAAACATCTATATTGAAGCTGAAAACATGACAAAGCAGGCTGCTGATGTGGGCGCTATCATCAAGCGTTACGGTGGCAATCTGCAC
Source organism: Acutalibacteraceae bacterium (assembly GCA_045645885.1). GTDB lineage: Bacteria > Bacillota > Clostridia > Oscillospirales > Acutalibacteraceae > UBA6857. Next base: position 44,686 of record JAZRJR010000060.1, read on the forward strand.
ACCCTTGAAATTCTCTATGCAGACACAAGCAGCACCAAGAGAAAAAGCGATTCAATTGTTATGAAGGCAGTTGTTTTTCCGAGAGATGAGGAAGGTCTGAACCTTACCATTTCAGCAATCCGTTCTCTTGAAGGAATCAGAGATTTATACATTGACTGAGGTGATATGAATGAAAATTCTTTGTGTAATTGATATGCAGAACGACTTTATCAACGGTGCTCTCGGCACAAAAGAGGCTGAAGCAATCGTGCAGAATGTTAAAGAAAAAATCGAGCTTTACCGCAAAAACGGTGACACCGTAATTTTCACAAGAGATACTCACACTGAAGACTATATGAACACTCAGGAGGGCAGAAAGCTTCCTGTACCTCACTGTATAAAAGGCAGTAACGGTTGGGAAATATCCGCTCTTCTTGACACGGAGGGCTCTGTAATTATTGACAAGCCTACCTTCGGCTCATACGAGCTTTCAGATTACATAGCAAGCCTCACCGAGGTTGAGGGAATTGAATTTGTCGGTCTTTGCACAGATATCTGCGTTATTTCAAACGCAATGCTTCTTAAGGCAAGACTCACAGAAGCACCCATCACTGTTGATTCTTCCTGCTGCGCAGGTGTTACTCCCGAAAGCCACCTTAACGCACTTTCAACTATGAAAATGTGTCAGATTGAAATCATATGAAAATTCTGACAAAATATTGAAATTGTAAATAAAATATGCTATTATCAAGTCATAGTTAATACTCACTTTAATGAAAGGAGAAAACATTATGGGTATCACAATCGGCGAATTTCTTGAAATTTTCATCAGCGTTATCAAAATGATTATGGACATTTTAGGCGGCCTTAACAAGGAAGAAGAAGGCACAGAAACACCTGAAGCATAAATTCATAATCAAAGGCATCACAGTTTTTTCTGTGATGCCTTTTTTATTTGTTATATACTAACTTTATCGCCACGGCAGAAATGTCATCTTTTGTATTGTCCGTCATGCGTAAAGAAGCAAGTCTTGCAATATGCCCTGCAAGGTCATCCATATCCGCAGTATTCCACGACAGAAGCTCATCACTTATCCAGCCGCAATCCTCACCCACTGCACCGTCAGAAAGAAGAAGCACAATATCCCCTGCAGAAAGCTCTTTTTCGCTTTTCCAGAATTCCACATTCCTTATTATACCAACAGGAAGCGACACTCCCTCAAGAGTGATTATTTCGTTGCCGTGACGGATAAATGTAAGACTTCCGCCTGCCTTGAAAAAATTAACCGTACCCGTAAAAAGATTCACAGTCACACCGTCAATTGTTGCAATGGATTCATCGGTGGATTTCATAATCAGAGATGAATTCACAATTTTCAACGCACTGTCAAAGGTAAAATCAGACCGCAGAAGCTTTTCCATAACCGAGCAGGTCATTGTGCTGTCAATTTTAGCTCTTGCACCCGTACCCATTCCGTCAGAAAGTATAACTGAGGCTCTGCCGCCCTGCTTTCTGATAATTGCAACAGAATCACCGCACACATCACCCTGACGCAAAGCCTTCTGTGCCACTCCCACACGAACGCTGAAAAGAGACTTTTCTTCAAACACAATAACTGTTTTGATTTCAGTAACTGTTATATCAGCCTTTTCAAATTTACGCTTAGTAATAAATTCGAGAATTGCTTTAATTTTTTTGTGATGCTCGTGTATTTCAGGGTCAAAAGAAGTTATTTCGACCGTCATTTTTGAGGCAGTATCAGTGTAAACAGAAAGTGCATCAGTGTAAATTCCGCTGTCGCTGAGTGCAGTTTTCAAAACTGCAGATTTTCCCTTGTCAGGTATTCTGCTCTGACTTACAGATAATGCTGTTGTCCTCAGAAAATCACCCATACCTGTAAACTGGTCAGTCAGCACCTTGCGCATTTCTGAAAGCTTCACCTTGCTCTGCAGACTTTCTGCATATTCTCTGTAGCCCTCATCAACCGAGAGAGAAAGATTCTCATATCTGTCACAGTTTTTCTGAAGCTGAATCTTTTTATTTTTCTCAATTCCTGCAATGGTCAGCACATCTGATGCAGTTGAGTCAAAGTTTCTGTTCCAGCAGAGAAATTTTTTCTGACAACCGTCACAGACTCTTTGCTGAAGAAAGGTGAAAAGTCGGTTCACCTCAGGATTAATCACTCCGTCAAGCTGTTCGCTGACAGAAGAAACAAGCTCTGCCACGCCGTAAATATTATCCGATGCGGCAAGCAGACTTTCTGCAACCTCTGAACCTGAACTTTTTTCAGCTGAAAAGCCTTTTTTCACAACAAAGCTCTCAAAGGCCGCCACATATTTTTGCGGAAGAATAATAAACACCGCCGAAGAAATCACAGTTTCAATAACACATATTATTCCGTAATCACCTGAAAAAGCAGACAGACCAGCCGATATAACAGCAAAGGCTATTGCCGCAGCAGTTTGTCCCAAGGGTGCAAACACACCTGCAAAAAGCGAAGCGGGTACTAAAGAAGAGAAAAGAAAACGGTAATCTTCATTTATACTGAGGCTGAGAGCGGCACAGACTCCTACAACAAGACTTCCTGCAACGCCCTTATGAACACTCACCAAAAGAATCAGCAGAAACGTGAGCATTCTCACAGGTGACAGCCCTTCAACATCAAAAGAAGCGGCACACATAAGAAAGGCACAAAAGCTGCTTCCGAGAAAAATTTTATCTCTTACAGAAATATTTTCAGAGGCTGCTGTGCCGATATGAGTCTTCCTGCTTTTCATAAAGACAACCGAAAAAACAAATGAAACTATCCCTTCAAAGAAAGCTCCGAAAAAAGAACCCCATTCACCTGACGAAAAAAAGTTATAAGCCACTCCTGCAGAAACGCAGACGATAAAGCAAAGTGTTCCGTTTATGTATTCGCTGATTTCACGCCTGAGCTTTTTTTCTATAATCAGTCTGAAAAGACAAAGGATGAACAAAGCTGCGCTGACCCTTGCCGCCTCTCCCATTGAAAGACAGGTGAAAGAGCCCAACGAACCTCCCACAAAAGCAGAAAAGCAGAACTCAAACGGTATTGCTCCCACAAAGGCTACCGAAAACGGTGAAAAGCCGTAAAAGAAATCAAGCTGAGCAAAAAGGAAAGAAGCAGCTGCAAAAAAAGCTATTTTCCCCCATTTGCGATACGGTATTTTCTCTTCATCAGGTTCTGCTTCCGAAGCTTCATAATCAAGCTCGTTTTCATATTCTGCCGTTTTTTTCATAAGAAAAGCCTCCCTTTATGTTATGACAATTTATTATATGTCAGGGAGAGTGAGAAAATTGACGAAATTTAAACCACCCGTTTCTCCCTTGAAACGAGTGGCATTTTTTATACCCTTTCAGCTGTAATTTTCTTTTCAAAAATTGAGTAAAGCTTAACACCCGCCAAACCGAAAACTGCCGTAGCAATGAAAACACTTGCCGAAAGAAGATAGTTCTTTTCACCCAGTGCAGCACCGCTGACGGTTGAGGTGATAATTGACGGAATCCGTGCAATACCTGTAACGAGAAGAAACTTCCATATGCTATAATCCGTAACACCCATAAGATAGGTTATGACGTCCTTTGGTGTGCCGGGAATCAGATAAATAATAAAAAGTGAAAGGGTCAGCTTTTCTTTATTCTTAATAAAGTCGAGAGAGTTGATTTTCTCCTCGCTGACAAAGAGCTTAACCGCTTTCATTCCGAAAAGCTTTGTTATTGCAACAATTACGAAAGAACCGATTTCTGTACCCATCATACAGTAAAAAAGTCCGCCCCACACGCCGAAAGCATAGCCTGAACCGATTTCAAGAGGCTCTGCAGGAATTATTTTCACAACAGTCTGAAGTGCTCTGACTAAAACGAAAATTATTCTTCCGCCTTTTCCGTAAGAATCAATCCATGCCTTGAAGCGTTCTCCGTCGCTGACAACCAGAAGAAGCTCTTTTCCGAATTTTATATAGCACACGATAAAAGCAAAAATGAACATTGAGCTTACTGCAATTACTCCTATCTGCAGTCTTCTTTCCTTCTTATCTTTGCTCAGAAATTTTATTTTTTTCAAATTCATTTTGCAGCACCTTTTATTTTCTGACTTTTTCAAGGGGAAGCTCAGCATCTCTGAATCTGAACCACAAGGGTGCAAGCATCCCTTTATAGCCGTCTTTCCAGGGCTTATATTTCCCGTTGAAGTGAACTATCGCTGTGTTTTCTTCAACCCATTTAAGGTCTTTCACACTTCTGCGGTTATAGATAACTGTCTTTTCATCGAGATTCCATATGCACTCATCAACAGGTATCATATCGTTGCCGAAAAGGCCGTTAAGCACATCCTGATCTGCAAGAAACAGCCACCGTCTGTTCTTCTTCACATAGCTGAAAATCATTTCGCCCGTTACATTCTTTCGCATCTTCTGAAGATTTACCATCATAACTCCTGCATTGAAATATCTTGACTCTTTGCCTGTTCTGAACCGAAGATGGTTAAGGTCTTCAATAAAAAGCTTTGTGTGACCTGCCGCTGCAATTGTTCTGCCCTTGAAGTCAATATTATAAAGAGGTGAAATATCTCTCAGCACAACTGTGTCAGGATCAATATAGAGAATTCTGTCAACATTCTGAGGAAGATAGTCCATCATCAGAAGCCGATAGTAGGTTTCTTTGGTGATGCGCTTAAGCACAGGTGCGTTTTCTAAAATTCCTGCCGAAACTAAAATCGGGTGAATTCTTGTGCGCGAAAGGTCAGCTGCCGATTTAATTTTTCCGAAATCTTCTTCAGTAAGAGATGAATGTGCAACATAAATGTCAAACTCACTTTCAGAGTTCGTTATCATAAGCGACTTAAGAAGCACCGTAAGCGGAAAAACATAATTGCTGTCAAGAGTAACGAGAATATTCATAAAAAAATACCTCCCTGAAGTTTTTATTGCCGTTATAAGCAAATGTTACTTCAGGGAGATTCAGCTTTCAAGTATTCTTTCCCAATCGTAAGAACAACTTAATTAACCTTTAGCGAATCGTTATTTTCAGTTATAAAATCTTAAGTATTTTGTAATTTTATCAAAAATCAAATTCGTCTTCATTCTTGATTCTGAAGATTTCAAAAACATTGTCAAGAGTTTCATCGTCGGTTACACGCACATAGATTTCCTTTCCGTTCACGTGCATAATACGGAAGATGTCCACATAACCGTCACCGTCTTCAGGCTCGATTATTACATATTCGTTTTTTTCATATAAAACGATGTCGAGAAATTCACCCTTATTGGTGTTGCCGTCAGTATCTTTAAAGCTGACAGTAAAATCAAGTTCTTCATCGTTAAGCTGATTCAGAAGCTCACTCATCAAAAATCACTCCTTGTTACCCATTTCAAAACGGTAGATTTCCTGCTTTTCAATATCCACATTTTTCACCATAATGGGCGGAATTCCTGCATTGGCTGAAAGTGTGGTTATAAGTGCCTTTGCAAAAGGAAACAGCTCTTTGAAGGTGTCAACATGAACGAATTCCTTTTCCACACCGGGAGTTACGGAGAACACACCGTTTACTGTCGCCTTTACATTAAGCACATCTTTGTTTTCCTTGTCGAAAACCTCAACGGTCATAACAGCCTCGCAGGTGCCGTTCTGACTGTATTTCACATTATGTGAAACCTTGTTGCTGAGTTTCAGCTGAACCCTTCCGTTTACCTTGTTGTTGAAAACAATTTCGCTTACCTTGTAAGCCTTCATCTCTACTGTATTAGCCATTTTTCTTTCCTCCAAGCTTCATCATATCCATATACATAAGAATGAGTGCTTCACGCACATAGTTCTTTACTTTTACATCGGAAGGACTTTCTGCAGGAAGTGATGTAACCTCAAGACCGATTTCTTTTGCAAGTCTGCCCGCCCTGTGAAGGTGAAGCTCACTTGAGAGAAAAGCAAGCTTTTTTGTATCTGAAGAAGCCATACTGTCAATAATAGCCTTGGCATTAAGGAAGTTTTCCTCTGTTGTTTTTGATTTATCTTCAAGAATAATTCTGTCTTCGCTCACACCCTTTTTAATAAGCTCCTCAGCAATCACATGAGCCTCCGGTCTTTTCTGGTCCTTCTGTGTGATACCGCCGCAAGGAATCGCCTTTACCTCAGGATGAGCAAGAAGATATTCCGCTGCGCTGTCAATTCGGCTTCTGAGTGTAGCATCAATGGTGTTGTTCAGAATTCTGTAGCCGAGAATCATAAGATAATCAGGCTGAGAAGCTGTATTGCCCTTTGCACCTTTTATAACAAGGCACACATTCTTTGTGAAATCAGTTATAAGAATAAAAACGAGCAGAATAAGAATTATTTCTAAAACAAGCATAAATCATCTTCCTTTACAGTCCTTAATTTTATCTGTAATTATATAGTGGAATTGTACCATAAAATATATAAAAAGAAAAGTTATTTTGAAAATCTTATGTTAGGAGTTTTTTACTATGTGCGGAATTGTTGGTTATATCGGAAAAGAAAAGGCTGTCCCCTATCTTCTTGACGGACTTTCAAAGCTTGAATATCGTGGTTATGACTCTGCAGGAATTGCAGTTTTAACCGAAAAGGGCATTGAAGCCGAAAAGTGTACAGGCAGAGTTGACTCTCTCAAGAAGAAAACAGAAAAGCTTTCTCTTGAAGGCAATCTCGGAATAGGTCACACCAGATGGGCAACTCACGGAGAGGTAAGCGAAAGAAATGCACATCCTCACGTAAGCTACAAGGGTAAGTTTGCCGTTGTGCATAACGGTATAATAGAAAATTACGCAGCGCTCAGAGATAAGCTCAAGGATGAAGGCTACGCTTTTATTTCTGACACTGACAGTGAGGTTGTGGCGCATCTTCTTGAAAGGGACTTTTCAGGTGATCTGATTTCTTCACTTATGAACACCGTAAAGAAGCTTGAGGGAGCTTTTGCTCTTGCTGTAATAAGTGAAAATCATCCTGACACTCTCATTCTTATCAAAAAAGAAAGTCCTCTTGTTATAGGGAAGAGTTGTGACGGCTTTTATGCCGCATCAGATATGAATGCTCTTTCGGGCGTTGCTGACGAATATATCAATATGAACGACGGTGAAATAGCTTTAATCACACCTGAAAAGGCTGCTTTTTATCTTTCTGACGGAAGTGAAATTCAGCGTGATTTTGAAAAATGCAAGCTTCATAATTCCGAAATCACCAAAGGAGTTTTTCCTCATTTTATGCTTAAGGAAATTTTTGAGCAGCCTGAAGCAATAAAGCTCACCTATGATCATCTTTTTTCATCAGACACCGAAAGCAAAGAAAGGCTTTCATTTTTGCCTTCAATCCTACACAAAACCAACCGTATATACATTATCGGCTGCGGCTCTGCCTATCACACCGCAGTTGCAGGTAAATATGTTTTTGAAAAGCTGACGGAAATACCCACTGAAGCAGTAATTGCAAGTGAATTCTGCACAAGCAGTATTCCTGCAAAAGAAAATTCACTCTGTATTTTCATCAGCCAGAGCGGTGAAACCGCAGATACCCTTTCAGCGCTGAGAAAAGCCGAAGAAAATAGGGCATATACTCTTTCTGTTGTAAATGTGCCTGAAAGCTCAATTGCAAGAAACAGTCACAAGGTTATATATACAAAAGCAGGGCCTGAGATTGCCGTCGCCACCACCAAGGCTTATTCTGCTCAGCTTCTTACTCTTTACTACCTTGCGGTTTTTTCCTCTTATCATCTCGGCATAATAAACGAGGGTGACTTCCGTTATTATATGAACGAGCTTTCCTGTCTGCCCGAAAAAATTCAGGGTATTCTTCAAAGAGAAGAGGAAATTGCAGAATTCGGAAAGCTTCTCTCCACCGAAAGCAGTATACGTTTTATCGGCAGAAATACCGACTATGCTGCGGCTATGGAGGGAGCGCTCAAAATGAAAGAAATCAGTTATATTCCCTCTGAAGCTTATCCTTCAGGCGAGCTTAAGCACGGCACAATTTCTCTCATAGAAAAAGGCTCTCTTACTATTGCGCTTTGCTGTAACGACAGCGTTTTCAAAAAAACTGCAAACAATATAGAAGAGATACGTTCAAGAGGCGGTGAAACCGTTATCATTACCACAGAAAAGCACACCGAAGACGTAACCGTTATAAACCGAAAAATTATAATTCCCGACACAGACGACCTTTTCACTACCCTTCTGGAGGCAATACCTCTGCAGCTTCTTTCTTATTACACAGCAAAAGAAAAAGGCTGCGATATTGACAAGCCGAGAAACCTTGCAAAATCGGTTACTGTTCAATAAAAACGTCTTCGGATTATATAGTTAAAAAAGTGTGAAGACTGTTGAATTTTAAATCCACTTAGAGTATAATTAGGTAGAATAGGTAATTTATCGGTCAATTTAAGACCTAAAGGTATAATTACCAACCTAACTAAGGAGATTTTGAATATGGCTAAAGAATTTACTCTTTCAGAAAACGGCTACGACCCTATTGAGGTTGACAAATATATTGACATGATTCAGTCAGAGTATCACAACGCCGTTGCATGGGGCGAAGAAAACGAAGCAAAATATGAAAAACTCAGAAAAGAAATGGAAGAGCTTGGCGTTTACTTCACCATTGATGAAGATAATCAGAGTGAAGTCATTGAAAAAATCTTCGGTGAGCTTAAATCAACCGTTGCAAGAATCAAGGACGAAGCCGACAAAAAGGCTGCTGAAATCATTGAGCAGGCAAATGAAAAAGCAAAGCTTATTGTCCGTCAGGCAATGGAAAATTCAGTTGAGCTCAGAACTGAAAACACAACAATTATGAAAAACCTGGAAAGCATCAACAAGATGATTTCCGTAATTCTTGAAAAAGGCTCTTATTGATAAACATATGAGCCGATCTACTGTAAAGCAAAGGAAGTGATTTGAAAATGGCAGGCTACAGACCGAAGAGTCTTGATGAGCTTAATGAGATGTATGACAAAACCATCAACGCAGAAAAAGCAATCATTAAAGCCACAAAGCAGCTCCACGATGTAACTGAAACAATTGTACCCTCTGCTCTTCCCACTGAGGAAGCTGAAGTGATCGCTGAGGATACAAGCGCAGTTGAAGAATTTTCAAGTGAAGTTGATTCCCTTATAAATCGCTTCAAGGAAGAAACAACAAAGCCAACCGTCAGAGAAGCGGCTAAAACAGAAATTCCCGAAATCGAATCACCTGTTTTCCCTGTTGTGCCTGACAGAATTTCTTTTGAAAAAGAAGTTGTGGCATCTGCCGCTCCTGAAGAAGAAATTGCAAAGCCTTCTCCTGTTGTTCAGAGCAGACCTAAGGTTCACTATTCTCTTGAAGCTCCTGATGAGCTCAGACAGAAGGCCAACGCTAAAAGTGAAGAAAGAACCGACCTTTTCAACGAATATATGAAAATTATGAATGATGAGGACGATGACTTTTTCTCACACCGTGACAAAAAGAAGGATAAAAAGAAAAAGCAGAAGAAAGGTCTTTTCTTCCGTCATGAGCCTAAAGAGGAAGAATTTGAAGAAGAACTTTACGAAGAGACTTCAGAAGATGCAGCAGATTCCGACTTTCCTCTTCCCGAATCTGAAGGTGATGATACTCCTCCTGTAAAGGAAGTTATTTATAACCCCGATTCTTCAGACGAGGCTCAAGACTTCAGAATTGAATTTGAAGCGGACAAAGAAGATGAGGAAAATGAAGAATTCACTTCATTCACCGAGTATGAGCCTTCTCAGGAGAGTCAGGAAAAGTTTATCGAGCCCTTTGCTGACGATTCAGACGAAGAAGAACCGGAAGCACTCTCTTATGAAGAAGAGGTTGCTTCTCATCCTGATTTTGATATTATACCCGATACAAGTGAAGAGAACCCTCCCGTACCCGAAGAAATCGCAGACAAGACCTTTGATGAGTTTATGAATGACTCTGAAGATATTTATTCCTTCGATCCTTCAAAAAAGAATACCATTCCCGAATATGCAAAGGAGCAGTATTCTGACGAAGATTACGAAGAAGAGTTTTCAGATGAAGATGATGAGGAAACTATCTTTGTCAAGCCCCAAAACAAAAAGGGACTTGTTGCCGGCAAGGTAATTCTCAGCCTGATTCTTGCTGTTATTACCATACTTTCTGCAGGAATTATCGGTGTAAATACTCTTCTCGGTGTTAACAGCGGCAACACCGCCATCGGTGAAAAATACATTTTCACAGCGACACAGAATTACACGAACTCAAATATTCTTGAAGGCGATCTCATAATCACAGAAAAGCGCTTTGCAAACGACGGTGAGGTCTTTGCCTATATCAATTATACTCAGCAGTGCTTTATGTTCGGCAAACGTAACGGCAGCATTGTGAACGACAGCGGAGATGTTCTTTTTATTGCTGAAAATGACGGTGAAAGAGTTCTTGTTCTCCGTGATGACACGAGAGGTGTTGTTACCGCAACCTATCCCGGAATCGGCAAAATTGTAACAGTATGCACAAGCTACTTCATACCTATAATCGCTGCACTTCTTATTCTCGGTCTTGTAATTGTGCTTCTTCTCTCATTTGTTTTCAAGGACAAGGAAAAGGCATATGACAAGATGATGAAGAAGATGATTAAAAAGGGTGTAATTTCTTCAGAGGAAGAAGCTGATTATGATTACAGCGACAATACCGAAGAAGAAAACATCTTCAGCACAATCGAATAAAACAACCTGAGTGTTGATGTCACAGAAAGACATCAACACTTATTTTTTATCATATTTCATTATAAAATTTAATATATTTTGATTAAGGTGTAAATAAAGTGAAACTACCTTTGACATTATAATATAACTGTGATAAAATTATTATGCGATAAAAAAATTTATCAGCTCAATAAAGAAAGGATGCGAAAGCTAAGAGCAAAAAATATGGACAACGACGAAAAAAAGGTATTATTGGTAGTCAACCCTTGTTCAGGACAATCAAGTAAAAGAGCAAGTGTTGAAGATATAATTGACAAATTCTCAGATGATTATAAATTTTCCGTACATAAAACCACTTGTCAGGGTGACGCAACAAATATTGTAAAGCGTGAACTCGATGACCACGACCTTGTTGTTTGCTGCGGTGGCGACGGCACGCTTAACGAAACAATCAACGGCGTTATGAATATGCCCAGACGAGTACCTATCGGATATATTCCTGCAGGCACAACAAACGACCTTGCATCAACCCTTGGTATTCCGTCAAATCTAGATGATGCAATCAAGCTTATTGAAAGCGGTTCAACAAACGATTACGACCTTGGCCTTTTCAACAACAGATGCTTCTGTTATGTTGCCTCCTTCGGTGCTTTCAGTGCTTCATCCTACACAACCTCACAGCGCCTTAAAAACATCTTCGGTCACAAAGCTTATATTGTCAAGGGCTTTCTTGAAACAAAGGATATCCACCCCACAAAGATGAGAATTGAACACGACAACGGTGTTCTTGAAGATGAATTTATGTTCGGAACAATTTCAAACTCAACCTCAGTTGGCGGATTTTTCAAGTTCCGCAAGGAGGATATCAAGCTCAACGACGGTTTCTTTGAGGTTCTTCTCGTGAGAAAAATACCTTTCAGAAAGGTTATTCCTACAATCAGAAAGGTACAAAAGCAGCAGTATGACGGAAAAGAAGTCATCTTCTTCAGAACAAAAAACATCAAAATTTATGCACCTGAAGAAAATGTAAAATGGACCGTTGACGGTGAATTTGCAGGAGCTCATCACAACGTAATGATTCACGTGCTTGAACGTGCAATTGATATCTGCTCTACAGAGAATCCGCTTTTCATCAAGCACGAGCCTAAAGTTCTTGACCCTCAGGAAATTTCAGAATATAAGGCAATTGAGAAAAAGCAGCGTATACGCAGAAAGAAAGCAAAGGCTGCTGATGAAGCTGAAATCATTTCTGAGGCTGAAACAGAAGAAGATACTATTGACTGATTTTCAAATCGGCAACACAAGGAACTGTGCTGCCGATTATTTTTTCTCTTCAGAAATACTCCCCTTCCATTTTTAAACAGTTTATTAATAAATTTCAATGTTTTTTTAAATAAATCATTGACAAAACCCTTAGCATAGTATATACTATAGATGTTATAAACCGCTGACAGGAGGCATGGATTCATGGATTGGGCCAGAGCTATAAGGGCATTAGTCGATTTTATTATGCAGATTGTTGCTTACTTTAAGAAAAGCGAAAATGTTGAAGCAGAAACAAAAGAAATCAACTGATTTATTTTTTAGTATAAATGTAACCTCAGCTTTAAGCTGAGGTTTTTTTCTTGGTGTCATACCACCAAGAAAACCCTGCCGCATAACCGGCAGGGTTTAAGTTATTCAATTAATATGCAAGGATGTCACCGATTTCGGCATGCATATGAGGACAACATTCATGCTGCATCTTGAAGAGACTGTAAAGAATGTTGAGGATTCTTGCCCAGAGTCCCTTGAGAGGACCGTGGCAAAGACAGTAACAGTTAAGGCCCTGATTGTAATCAGCTGAAACTGAAAGGTCAACGACAACATTCTTGCCTTCAGCCTTTAATGATTCATAGGTTCCCCAGAAGAGAGTTCTTGTGCCTTCGTACTTGTTTCTGCCGTCATTTGAAGCAACAACAATTTCATATCTGTCAGCTTTTTCAAGACTCATAACACAGAAGAACTTTCTGTATTCATTTCCACGGTCATCTGTGAAATTGAAAGCTTCGTGTTCCTTCTTGTTGCTGTTACCTGTGGTTGCTCTGCCGATAAGCTTACCATTCTGATTCTTAACCTGAACAGTTAAAAGATCATTGAAGTGAGCGGGTGAATCTTCAACCTCTTTGCCATTGATTCTTACAGGCATTATGATTTCAAAAACAACCTCATTCATTGTAATGATGCTGCGGTATGAAGGTTCAAGCTTTGTAACTCTGAGTGCGTTTGCATCAGCTTCTGAGAAAGAAGTTCTCTCACCTGTAATGTATGTTCTGCGAAGACCGTTGAGTGAAATTTCAAGTGTAATTAAATTACCTTTTTCGTCAACGAGTAGATCACCGTGTTCGCTCTGAAGGAAGAGATATGTTGTTGCGTTGAGATTGAAATACTTCGGTGTATAAGGAAGAACATTATTCTTGCAGTTGTTGAAGTAATTGAGTTCTTCGTTGAAGCAATCAAAGAGGTTCTTCTTTGTGTAATCATACTTTTCATTGGGGTTTCTGAAATCTCTGAGTTCGTCATAAATTTCGTCAACAAGAACCATATCCTTGCCGTCTGCCTGAACCTTTGTGCTCATATCGCTTGCATATACAAGGAAGATTGAGTCGTTATTGTCAAGTGTATTCTGAGGCACTGAGAAGATGTGGTTGCTTATCTTATAACCTGTGGTTGTTTCGAAGCCGCCTTCAAATAAGTATGTATATGTGCTGTCTGTATATTTAGCAGGAACATTATATTCCACACCATCGAGATGAAGTGTGTAGCTCTTGCCGTCTTCGTTCATGAAAAGATCAAGCGGTGTGCCGTAAGCGACATCCTTCTTAAAGGGAGCATTGCCGTTCTTAAGATCGAATTCTACTACATATTTTCTGGGGATAGCATCATACTTAGCCTTCATTGCATCAGGTGAGAAGATGGGAACATTCTTGATGTGAATTCCGTCTTTAAGAAGATATTCATCAAATTCAGTATAGTTGCCTGCAGCGTCTGTCTTTGAAGGATCACCGCAAATCCAGCCTGCAAACTTGAAATCGTTTGATGTTGTTGAATTCAGTGAAGGATAAATCCATTTGTAGTTGATTGCCTGACCGTGAGCAACCATAACTTCACCGTTATTAGCTGAAATCCAGTCACTGTCGTCAGCATTCTTAAACTGAATTCTGTATGAAACAACCTCACCCTGCCAGCAAGCATAGTATACAGTGTTCTTTCTGATATCTTTAACAGTAAGATTGAGCACCTGCTTGTCTTCATCAGGTGTTACATTTGTATCCTGAACAATGTCACCTACAACCTTATCTGTCCAACCTACAAAGTTATACTTACCGTAAGCTACGTCCTTGTTTCTTACGGGCTTATCTCCGTCATAGGTATATGAACCGCCTTCTTTTACATAAGTAGCAGAATTAAGCTGTTTATTGTACCAAGCACCTGTAAGCTTAGCGTGTGCTACACCAACACCGTTATATGTTTTGAGATATGAACCTGTTGCCTTTGCGTTAACAAACTGAACTGAGAAGTATTTTACAGGAGTGCTTGCTCCGCCTTCAACTTCGCCCTTAACATCGCAACCTGTTCTGGTACAAGTCTGGAGATTTTTGTAATATGTGCCGTCCTCTGAAAGAACATATTCACCTACAAACTCGTGTCCGAGAGCAGTAACAAAGTTATCTTTTGAAAATTCTTCCTTACAGATGGCACAATAGACAATATCATAACCTCTGTCTTCACAAGTAGGAGCAACTGTTTTAGTTGCCAGCTTGTGCTGTCCCTGTTCACAGGCTGCATTAGCGCTGAACGCTGCAACAACCATGAGCATAACTATAGTGAGTACAAGTAATAATCGCTTTTTCATAAGCTACCTCCTTGAATTTTCCTTCACTGATTTTATAATATTTTTATATTATTATACAATGAACCCATTATCGGTATTATTTTATAATTTTTTTCAAAAAATGTCAATGGAGTTTTATCAGATTGAGTTAAATATTCTGTTAAAATTTATAAAATTTTACAGTGCTCTGACCGACCTTACATAGAAACCTTCTTCATTGTTTTTCGAAAGAGTTATTTCCATAAGCTTCGAAGGCTCAGGCTCAGTCATATTACCTTCTTCATCCTGAACCCATTCGCTTGACGCAAGGTAACCCACTTTAAGAATTATTGCACTTTCACGCTCTTTCACATCAAGAACTCTGGGAGTATAAATGGGTGTTATACCTGTAATAGGAATAATATATCCTTTTTTGCTTTCACTGTATCTGAATTCGATACCTTCACCGCCGTCAACGGTGCTGTGCTTATATTTTATATCTGTTCCGAAAAGAAGAGCAAGCTCTTTTTCCACATCCTTCTGAGGAATAAGAATTCCCGAATCAACATAATCGTAGGTGTCAGGCTCAGGGTTCTTTTCAATAAGCGACCATACTGCAATGCTTATAATCTGAGCTTTGTTAGCCTGAGTAATATCATCAAAGGTGTCAGGGTCATTCATAACCACCACTGAGAGAAATTCCTCATAAGCGCTGTATTTTTCTCTTCTTCCTGCTTCTGCTCTGCCAGAGATATCTGACACAAAGGAGGAAGCGATACTGATAACACCCACAACAGCAAGAACAATCACGCAAAGACCGAGAGCGGTTTTTGGCATAGATCTTTTTTTGCTTTTGTTCATATAATCACCTTACCTGGCCGTTACCGTAAACGGTATATTTGAAAGTTGTAAGCTCCGGAAGTCCGAGAGGGCCTCTTGCGTGAAGCTTCTGAGTTGAAATGCCGATTTCTGCACCGAAGCCCAATTCACCGCCGTCGGTAAATCTTGTTGATGCATTTACATAAACTGCTGCAGCATCAACCTCTGAGGTGAATTTTCTTGAAGCTGCATAGTTTTCCGTAATAATGCATTCACTGTGTCCCGTTGAATACTTCATAATGTGGCTGATTGCTTCGTCAATATTTGACACAACCCTGACACTGATTTCATAGTCAAGGTATTCCTTGCCGTAATCCTCTTCGGTTGCAGGAATACAATCGGAAATTATGCTGCAAACTGCTTCGTCACCGTGCCACTTTACATTTTTGGCGTCAAGCTTTTCTTTCAGAAGAGGAAGAAACTGTTCTGCAATATCCTTATGCACAACAAGACTTTCACAAGCGTTGCAGACAGACACTCTTGAGGTCTTTGCATTGAAGACGATTTCCTCAGCCATAGCAAGGTCAGCATCTTTATCAATATAAATGTGGCAGTTGCCTGTACCTGTTTCAATTACGGGAACAGTTGAATTTTCAACACAGGCTCTGATAAGTCCTGCACCGCCACGAGGAATAAGCACATCAACATAGCCGTTCATTTTCATAAGTGCAAGTGAGCTTTCACGGCTCACATCTTCAACAAGCTGAATGCAGTCTTCGGGAAGCCCCGCTTCAGCAACAGCTTCACGCATAATTTTTGCAGTTGCCTTGTTGGAGTTTATTGCTTCCTTGCCGCCGCGGAGAATCACACTGTTGCCTGACTTAAGGCAAAGCGCCGCAGCATCTACGGTAACATTAGGTCTTGCTTCAAAAATCACGGCAATTACACCCATGGGCACAGTTACCTTTTCGATAAGAAGACCGTTTGGTCTTTTCTGACCGCTGATAACCTTTCCGCAAGGGTCATCGTAGGAAACAATCTGAAGCACAGCCTCAGAAATTCCGTCAATACGACTTTTATTAAGAGTAAGACGGTCTATCATGCTTTCGCTCATGCCGTTCTTTCTTGCGTTTTCTATATCAAGCTTGTTCTGTTCAATTATGTAATCACTGTTTTCAGTCAGGGCCTTTGCTATATTGCAGAGAGCCTGATTTTTTATGCTTGTTGAAGCTGTCATAAGAACTCTTTCAGCTTTTTTTGCTCTCATTCCAATATTAGTAAGCATAAGAATCCTCCTTTATTTTTTTACTATCTCATAAATCACACTATCGCTCGGCTGAAGCGTAACCATAAGCTTTCCACCACGGATATTCTGCTTTTTACCTGTGAAAAGGTTTTCTGCAACGGAGTTTTCCGGAACATCAATAACCTTTGTTTCAACAAGCACTTTGCTGTAGTTGAACACCGCAACATATTCTCTTTCACCGTCTGTAAGAGTAAAAATATCTGCCGCATAGGGACATTTTTCCTGGAGAACGCCCTCAAACGGTCTGCCGATTTTAAGAACTTCAATAAGCTTTTCATTATTCAAAAGCTTTTCGTATCTTTCAAATGCCTTGTCCGATTTTTTTGCGGGATTTACAAAGTTATCACCTGTGAGGAAGCTGCCGCCTGTTACAATACCTGAAAGCACACGGCTTCTTGCTTCTCTTGCGTTGGCCTTGCCATCCTTACCCCATACAACAATATGGTCAGGGTCTATCCACTCGTAAAGCTCACTCTGCCAGAAGCCATATGTAAGAGAGTTGAGCATATATTCTGTTTCGTTAATTTTATAGTATGTATCGCAGGAAAGTCTGCGGCCGTTAGCATAGTTATACGGGAAAACAGGTGCCATTGAAAGGTTGATGAACACATCGTCACCTACGATTTCAGCAACCTTACCCATAGCATAGTTATACGCCTCTATGCCCGTTTCGATTTCCTCATCATAGTGAAGTCCTTCAAGTGAGCCGTGAACAAGGAAATCAAGCTTGATGTACCTGAAGCCAAGCCCCATAAGTCTTTGGAGCTGATTTTTAAAGTTGATGTATGTACCCGGATGAGTAACATCAAGAGGATAACAGCCGTCGATGTCATTTCCGTAATATGCTCCGTCTGCTTTTTTAAGACGGATTTCGTTGAAAGTATATCCTGTGCCTGCAACATAGTTGTTCTGCATTCCGTATTCGTCCCACCACGAAACGAAAGGTGAAAAATAAATACCCGCAACCTGACCGTTAGCTTCGCAATGCTCAACAAAAGCTCGAAGCTGATCATCGTTCATATTATCCCAATAAGAATCAAGATTCACATAAACAATATTACTTTCGTCTTTCCAGGTATCCTGAAAAGTCTTTTTTATGTAATCTGAAGTTGCAACAGCATTATCATAATTAAGGTCAGTCTGAACTGAGCCCCAGCTATTCCAGCCAATGGGATTTCCGATATTGACCGACTTACGCTTAGGAGTAAAGGTTGTATTTATCCTTGCGTATTCGTTCATTCCTTCCTTCCAGTTATCATAAACACCGACAAGGAATGTTGCCGATGAAACGCTGTTTCCTTTAACTGTGCCGTGAGGTGACTGATCTCTTGTAAGAGCTGTGTTAGCACCTGAGTAAACATAAAGCTCATTTACTGTATCGGCCTTATTTTTATATTCAACGGCTGATTTCCATTTATCGTGATTCACTGAACCGATAATAAAACCGTCGCCTTTATCAGGAGTAAAGAATGCACCTACCTCGTGGCTGAGAGCGCTTTCCATTATTGTAGCTGTTTCAAATTCTGCCCAGCCGTCGTTATCAAATGGTACTTTAAGGAAGTTTGTAAAACGTGGACTTGCATTCTGCACCTTGCCGTTTCTTACAACAACAGGAGCTATGTAGTTAGTAGCAACCTCTCCCTCCTCAGCTGAAAGCTCAGTGCTTATAAGGAAATAGGCAGCGTTTTTATAAAAAGTAAAATTCTGTTTCATCGAAGGAAGGCTTTCTCCGGTAAGAGTTGCAAGAACTTTTACGCCCTCGCCTCTGTTGTCAGAGATTTCTTCAGTTTCAAGCATAAAGCTATTGTAATTCACCGATGATACTGTTTTTCCGTCAAGCTTAACCTCACTGACTGCGTCAGAGAACAAAGTGTTACCTTTAAAAGAAACAGAAAATCTTCCGTCTTTATAGGAAAGGGCATAATTATCCACTGTTATAACAGTGTCTTCTGCTTTTAAATCATCAAGAACAACAATTTTCGGCACTGTTCTGGGTATTATTCCAAGTGCAGTTATAACTGAAAAAATCACCGCAAGAATTTTACTCATTATGTCCATATTCATTCTCCTTCGCTTTTACTATAGCTTTATACAGTAAAAATTGTTCCGATACTGTGGCCGTCAATAAGCTTATAAATATCCTGAGGAGCTTCACCGTTCATTATAACTGTAGGAATTCCCGCTTCAGTTGCAATTTCTGCGGCGTGGATTTTGGTAATCATTCCGCCTGTACCTCTTTCAGTACCTGCCTCACCGCAAAGTGCTCTTATTTCGTCGTTGATTTCTTTTACAACAGGAATAAGTCTTGCGTCAGGGTTTTCATTTGGATTATCATCAAAAAGTCCGTCAATATCTGAAAGAATAATAAGTGCATCTGCGCGGATAAGTCTTGCAACAATTGCTGAAAGACTGTCGTTGTCACCGTAAACAATTTCTTCCGTTGCAACACTGTCGTTTTCATTGATAACAGGCACCGCACCGTATTCAAAAAGCTTTTCAAAGGTGTTTTCAAGATTTGTTCTTCTCTGGTCGCTTTCGATATCACTCTTTGTGATGAGAAGCTGACCTGTCTTTACACCGTGCTCACCGAAATATTTGTCATACATAAACATAAGTTCACACTGACCTACGGTTGCCGCAGCCTGTCTGCCGGGAATATCCTTAGGTCTTTCTTTAAGTCCAAGCTTACCCACTCCGACACCGATTGCACCTGAGGTTACAAGAACAACCTCTCTGCCTGAATTGTGAAGGTCAGCAAGCACGCTGCAAAGCTTCACCATTCTTCTGATATTGATTTTACCTGTGTCATAAGTAAGTGTTGATGTTCCGACTTTAATTACGATTCTTTTTGCATTTGAAACCGCTTTCATTTTTTTAACCCCTTTCGGACCTTACCCTTATCCGATACTGTTTTCTAAAATTCTTCTGTATTCACTTTCTGTCTTCACTCTGCCGACGGCGGTGAAAGACATTTCCGAAAGCTTAAGATATTTTTCTGCTGCCGTGATAACATCAGACAGCTCTACCTTTTTTATTTTTTCTATTATTTCGTCATCTTCTATAAATCTGCCGTGGAAAAGCAGACTGTGTCCCATTGCAGAAAGCTTTGACTGAGGCTGCTCACGGGACATAATAAGACTTGAAATAAGCTTTTCTTTTGCAATTTCAACATTACGTTCCGTCACGCTTCTGACAAAGCTCTTCACAATATCAATTGTTTCTGAAATTGCTTTTTCTTCACTCTGCGAGCCGAGGCTCATGCTGATTGCTATATAGCCTGCACCGAGATATCTGCCCAGCCATGAATCAATACTGTAAACAAGACCAAGCTGTTCACGGATTCGCTGATTAAGCATTGACGATGTACCTGTACCTAAAATAAACATGCACACCTGAAGAGGGTATAAGTCCTCGTGGTCAAGCGGAATTCCGCTGAAAGAAAGGTTTATATGTGTCTGCTCGGTATCCATTTTTCTGAGGTTCATACCTTTTCTGAATGTCACAGCATCGAAGCTCAGCGGATTATCCGTACACTTATATGAGCCGAAATACTCCTCAATTTTACGAAGCATTTCATCTCTGTCAAAATTGCCTGTCACACCGATTATCATTCTTTCAGGAACATAAAATTTTTCCATATATTCCCTGAAATGCTTTTCGGTAAAGGAGCTGACGGTTTCTCTTGTGCCGAGAATATCCATACCCAAGGTTGAACCTTCAAAAATACTTCTTTCGTTAAGCTCACTGCACACATCCTGAGGGTCATCCTCACACATTGCAATTTCTTCGAGGATTACGCCTTTTTCTGTTTCAATGTCACTTTCAAAAAGACGGGGATTGCTTATCATATCAAAAAGGATGTCGGCAGCTTTTATAATCTGATAATCAAGAGCCTTTGTGTAAAAGAATGTATATTCCTTTGTGGTATATGCATTCACATAAGCACCGATTTCATCCATACCCTCTGCAATTTCAAAGCCGCTTCTTTTCTCTGAGCCCTTGAAAACAATATGCTCGATAAAATGGGATATGCCGTTATTCTCTTTTGTTTCAAATCTTGAACCGCTGCCTATCCATACGCCTGCTGTTGCAGAGCGCACGGTATCGGTTTTATTAAGAAAAACTCTCAGCGAATTTGAAAGAGTAATAAGCTCCATTGTGCATCCTTTCTTATATTGGTTTATTCTTCACCTGTGAACTGTGAATTGTAAAGATTTGCGTAAAATCCGCCTTCATTAAGAAGATCATAATGTTTACCTGTCTCAATTATTCTGCCCTCATTCATAACAATTATGTTATCGGCATTTACAATTGTTGAAAGACGGTGAGCAATTACAAAATTTGTTCTGCCCTTCATAAGGTTGTTCATTGCTTCCTGAATCTGAAGCTCAGTTCTTGTGTCAACCGATGAGGTTGCTTCGTCGAGAATGAGAATCTGGGGGTCAGAAAGAATAGCTCTTGCAATTGTAACAAGCTGTCTCTGACCTGCTGAAAGATTTGCACCGTCTTCTTCGAGAAGTGTATCGTATCCGTCAGAGAAGGTATCTGCAAACGAGTCAACTCTTGCCGCCTTTACTGCAGCCATAAACTCTTCTTCTGTAGCATTTTCGTTTGAATACATAATATTATCTCTGATTGAACCTGCGAAAAGCCACGTATCCTGTAATACCATTGAAATAAGATTTCGAAGATTCTTTCTTGAGATATTTCTTATATCTGTGCCGTCAATTTTAATTGCACCGCTTCTTATATCATAAAAACGCATAAGAAGGTTTACGATTGTTGTTTTGCCTGCGCCTGTGGGACCTACAATTGCAGTAAGCTCGCCCTTTTTAACCTCAAGGTTGAAGTTTTCAATAAGAGGCTTTGAGGGAATATATGAGAAGCACACGTCTTCAAAGGATACATTCTCACCCTTCTGAAGCTCTGTTGTCACATTTTCTTCGCTTTCTTCTTCAGCTGAAAGCACCTTGAACACACGTTCAGCACTTGCAAGTGAGGACTGCATATTGTTTGAAATATTTGAAAGGTCAATAATGGGCTGCATAAGAAGCTTTGTATACATCATAAAGGTTGTGATTGCGCCTACGCTCTGATCACCCTTGATAATAAGATAACCGCCTATTACACAGATAACTACATAGCCTGCATTGTTTGCAAAGTTAATCAGGGGTCCTAAGATACCTGAGAAGAACTGTGCCTTCTGACCTGCAAGAGCAAGTGATTCGTTAATAAGATCAAATTCTTCGGTTGCCCGTTTCTCATATCCGAAGGCTTTTACGATAACCTGACCTGTGAACATTTCTTCAATGTGACCGTTGATGTCACCTGTTGCCTTCCAATGCTTGCGGAACCATCCCTTTGAAATGTTGAGAATGGTAAGAGCGATAATAAGACAAATCGGGAAGGGTGAAAGGCTTGTAAGTGAAAGCATTACGCTGTTATTGAGCATAATTACAAACACGCCAACAAAGGTTACAATTGAGGTTATAACCTGAATCATATTATGCTGAAGGGTGTCGTTGATATTGTCAATATCATTGGTCATTCGGCTGAGAATGTCACCCTTTGTATGTGTGTCAAAGTAAGAAAGAGGAAGCTTAGACAGCTTAAGATTAAGATTTCGTCTGAGCTTTGTAATGAGTGACTGCACAACTGCCGCCATAGTGTAATGCTGGAAGAAGCTGAGAATTGAGCTTCCTGCATAGACCATAATAATAGTAAGAAGAATTTCTTTTATAGGGCCGAAATTCATCACACCGTTTGCAATTTTGTTGTCAACCTCCTCGGCGAGAACGTCAATTACACTGCCGAGATAGTCAGGTCCGAGAATGCTGAGATATGAGCTGACAACGGCACAGATAACAGTGAAGATAACCGCAATCTCCTTACCCTTCAGAAGGCCTATAAGCTTCTTTGCACTTTTGGTAAGATTTTCCGGCTTATCTTTTTCGTTGTTCACACTTCTGTATGCTGCGTACTTGTCTTTGTATTCTGCTGCAGCTTTTTTATTGTTTCTGCTCATTACTTCACACCTCCCATCTGAGAGATATAAATCTGTCTGTATTCCTCACAGTTTTCCATAAGCTCCTCGTGTCTTCCTATACCCACGGTCTTACCCTTATCAAGCACAACAATTTTGTCTGCGTTAAGAATTGTACCTATTCTCTGTGCAACGATAATGATTGTTGCGTCAATGTTTTTTGCAAGATTTTCTCTTACCCTTGCATCAGTTGCAAAGTCGAGCGCTGAAAAGCTGTCGTCGAAAATGTAGATTTCTGCTTTTCTTGTAAGCGCTCTTGCAATAGAAAGACGCTGCTTCTGTCCGCCTGAAAGATTGTTTGCATTCTGGCTGATGAATGACTGCATGCCGTCGCTGAGCTTATCAACAAACTCGCTGCTGCATGAAATTTCAAGAGCCTTTCGCATCTGCTCTTCAGTTGCGTGCTCATCGCCGAAGCGAAGATTATCTTCTATACTGCCGCTGAAAAGACAAGCCTTCTGCGGAACATAACCGATTTTGCTGCGAAGCTCTTCCTGAGTGTAATTTCTTACATCAGTACCGTCAACAAGCACAGCACCGCCGGTAACATCAAAGAATCTGGGAATCATACCCACAAGGCTTGATTTACCGCTGCCCGTACCGCCGATGATTGCAGTAACCTTGCCTTTTTCAGCTGTGAATGAAATGTCGGAAAGCACAGGCGCACCTGCATTTTCATAAGCGAAGGTAACATTTCTGAATTCAACTGTACCTTCCATACCAACCTTTCCTGTTTCTGCGTTTTCAGGGTCGGTTATCGTTGCTTCAATATCAAGAATCTCATTGATTCTTAATGCAGAAATTCTTGCTCTGGGAATGATTACAAACATTGCAGCCGCCATTACTACGGAGAACACAATCATAATCATATAAACTACAAAAGCCTGAAGATCACCTATTGCTGAAAGAAGCTGAGCCTTCTGAGTCACAACATCAAGTGAGTCAAGATTTTTTGCCGCAAGAATAATGAGCGCTGAAAGACCGCAGATTACAAGAAGAATACAAGTCGGAATAAGCACAGACATAATTCTGTTGAACTTAAGAGTGAGCGCTGAAAAATCGAGGTTCTTCTGTTCAAATTTTTCATCTTCAAATTCCTGCTTGTTGAAAGCACGGATAACTCTGATACCGCTGAGCTTTTGTCTGATAAAGCGGTTGATTCCGTCAAGCTGCTTCTGTCTTATTCTGAACATGGGAATAACGGTTTTTATTACAATTGCTACAATAACACCGATTATGGGAATAAGTGCAAAGATAATGCCTGCAAGTCTTGGATTTAGCACAAAACTCATAACCACACCGCCAAAGAGCATAATGGGTGCACTTATAATCATTCGGAGACACTGAAGTACAAAATCCTGCATAATTCTTACGTCATTTGTACATCTTGTTATAAGTGAGGGTGTGCCGATTTTCTCAACGTCAGACTTTGAAAGCGATTCAACCTTTGTAAAAAGTCTCTTTCTCAGCAGCTTTGAGAAAAGAGTGGCAGTTCTGCTTGAAAAATAACTGTTCATAACGCTGATTACAACACTGACACCCGAAATTATCATCATAATAATTCCTGCATTTTTTACATAATCGAGATCGCTGTTTGCAATGCCGTTATTGATAATAGCAGACATAAACAATGGCAGAATAAGTGAACCCGCCTGAGCAAGCACTGCAAAAACCGCTGCCAGAATAACTGTACCTTTTATTTCCTTAAGACCTTTAAACAATTTGAACACGTTCTTTTCCTCCGAAGTTCTCTCTCTTTTTTATTTTTCTTCAGCTTTTAAACATAAAAATTCATTTTAGTATACCACTTATATATGAATATTTTGTAAAGAGAACACAGTAATATATGCAACCGCAATGATTTCTGTTATAATTTAAAAAAATTTAATTTAAAACCCAGGTGATACTAATGAATAAATTATTATCTGCTGACCTTAAATTCTTCAAAGCCGACTCTTCTTTTGTCGGTAAATTTCAAAAGCTCATCAGCGAAACTGTTATCCCTTATCAGTATAAAGTTCTCTGCGACGAGGTTGAGGGCGCAACAGAAAGCCACGTTATAAAAAACTTTCAGGACGCTGCAAGGGTGCTTAAAGGCGAAGAGCCTGCCGAAGGCTTCAGAGGTATGGTTTTTCAGGACAGCGATGCTGCAAAATGGCTTGAAGCTGCCGCTTACAGTCTTACCGTAAATCCTGATGCAAAGCTTGAAGAAAGAGCCGATGAGCTTATCAGTCTTATTGCTTCTTCTCAGGACAGCGACGGTTATCTGAATACATACTACACAATCAAAGACAAGGAAAAGCGCTGGACAAATCTTCTTGAAGGACACGAGCTTTACTGCTCAGGTCATATGATTGAAGCAGGCTGTGCCTACTTTGAAGCAACAGGAAAGAAAAGCCTTCTTGAGGTATGCGAAAAAAACGCTGACCATATTTATAATGTTTTCATTGAAAACGGTCACGAGGGTTATCCCGGTCACCCTGAAATTGAGCTTGCACTTCTGAGACTTTATGAAATTACAGGAAAAGAGAAATATCTGTCACTTGCAAAGCATTTCATTGATGTCCGTGGTGTTGACAGTGATTTCTATACAAAGGAAGTCAAAAGCAGAAGCTGGAGTGTATGGGGCGGTGACGGAAGAAACAAGCACTATCAGCAGAGCTATCTTCCCGTAAGAGAGCAGAAGGACGCAGTAGGTCACAGTGTAAGAGCAGTTTACCTTTACACCGCTATGGCTCACCTTGCATCAGAGCAGAATGACACCGGGCTTTATGAGGCCTCCGTTACCCTTTGGAGAAGCATTACGGAAAAGCGTATGTACATTACGGGAGCTATCGGTTCAACCTGTCACGGTGAAGCCTTCACCGAGGATTATGACCTGCCCTCAGATACGGCATATGCCGAAACCTGTTCATCAATCGGACTTATGTTCTTCTCATACCGTATGCTTCAGAATGAAATCAAGGGTGAATATGCCGACGTGATGGAAAGAGCCTTTTATAACACCGTGCTTGCAGGAATGGAAAGTGACGGAAAGCGCTTTTTCTATGTGAATCCTCTTGAGGTTATCCCCGGAATCACCCAGAAAGCAGTTACTCATCATCATGTACTGACACAGCGTCCCGGCTGGTACACCTGTGCGTGCTGTCCTCCCAATGTTGCCCGCCTTGTAACCTCCATAGGAAAGTACAGTTACTCAGAAAAGGGTGACACCGTTTACTGTCATCTTTATTCAGGCGGTGAGGTCAGCTTCAGAAACGGAATAAAGCTTAAAACCGAAACTGAGTATCCTTACGGTTTCACAGTAAGATTCAGCATTGAAGGCAATGGAAGCTTTGCAGTCCGTGTGCCCTCATGGAGTGAAAATACCGTCTTCACCTCAGACGGATGCAATATTTCACCTGAAATTATAGACGGCTATGCATATTTCAGTATTAATGAAAAAGCTGAAATCACAATGACACTTGACTCAAGAGCAAAAATTCTTTACCCTTCTTCAAAAATTCCCACCCTCAGCGGCATGGGTGCAGTAATGAGAGGTCCTCTTGTTTACTGTGCCGAAGGTATAGACAACAACGACGATGTGCTTTCACTTTATCTTTCGGCTGAATCAGAAATCACCGCAGAAAAAAGTGACCTTCTCGGCGGCACCGTCATTCTCAGAGCAAAGGGTGAAAGAAGAGCAGAATCATCATCTCTTTATTCAGATAAGAAGCCTTCATTCAGTAATGAAGAAATCACGCTTGTTCCCTATTATCTCTGGGGCAACAGAGGTGAAACACAGATGAGAGTATGGCTTCCCGTCAAATAACTCTTGATTTTTTCCATATAATATGTATAATATAGGTAATAAGATAGAGGCGCATAAAAAATCAGTAACCTTTTTCAGTTTCTCAAAAAAGCGTTTACAAAAAGGCGAAAGGGTTTTATGCCGAAGCGGTCTTAATTTTGAGACTAAGATCCGCTGGGTGCTGAGATAACATCTCAGTAACTGTCGCACAAAGCGGAGGGCTATCAACTTATATTATGTAAGTATTGAGAGATTTTCCGCAAT
The DNA here is from genome assembly GCA_045645885.1 of Acutalibacteraceae bacterium. Lineage (GTDB taxonomy): Bacteria > Bacillota > Clostridia > Oscillospirales > Acutalibacteraceae > UBA6857. Next base: position 71,425 of record JAZRJR010000060.1, read on the forward strand.
GTGAGAATCTCTCTTTTTAATTTTCAAAACGGAGGAAAACAAAAATGCAAAAATCCAAAAGAAGCTTTGCAAAAATAATTCTTGCTTTTATGATTATTTTTGCTCTTGCAATCCCTATGTCATGTGCGGCTGCTGATGAAGTTGCAGCTCCTCTTATGGCAGAAACAACCGGCACTGCAGCTGATGTTGCTGCAGAACCTGTTTTCACTTTAGGTGAAGGCGAAGACGCAGTTGAATATGACCTTACAGACGGCGACAGTGCTCTCGGCTATGTTGAAGGTTATGCTGACAACCTTGAAGCTGACCCTGATTTCAAGGCTCATCTTGAAGCAGCTCTCACCAAGGTTCGTGAGTCAATCAGTCAGTATGCTACCTTCTGGTCACTTCTCCCGCCCATCGTAGCTATCGCTCTTGCACTTATCACAAAGGAAGTTTATTCTTCACTCATCATCGGTATCATCGTTGGCGGTCTTATCTATGCAGGTGGCAACTTTGAAACAACAATCACTCATGTAGTAACCGACGGTTTCGTTGCTAATGTTGCTGACTCATACAATATGGGTATCATCATCTTCCTTATTCTCCTTGGTGCTCTTGTATCAATGATGAACAAGGCCGGCGGTTCAGCAGCTTTCGGCCGTTGGGCAACAAAGCACATCAAGTCAAGAGTAGGTGCTCAATTAGCAACAATTGCTCTCGGCGTGCTTATTTTCATCGACGACTATTTCAACTGCCTTACAGTTGGTTCAGTTATGCGTCCCGTTGCTGACAGTCACAAGGTTTCAAGAGCTAAGCTTTCATACCTCATTGACGCTACAGCAGCTCCCGTTTGTATCATCGCTCCCATTTCATCATGGGCTGCAGCAGTTGCAGGCTTTGCAAGAAGTGCAGGCGCTGAAAACGGCATCAAGCTCTTTATTCAGGCTATCCCCTATAACTTCTACGCACTTCTTACAATCGTAATGATGATTTTCATCGCTCTTATGAAGTTCGATTACGGCCCCATGAAGCTTCACGAAAAGAACGCTGAAGAAAAAGGCGATCTCTTCACAAGCGGCACAAAACAGGCTGTTGAAGAAATGGAAGCTAATCCCAAGGGTAAGGTTATCGACCTTATCTTCCCCGTATTCGTTCTTATCGTTTGCTGTGTAATCGGTATGATTTATTCAGGTGGATTCTTCAGCGGTGAATCATTCATCGATTCATTCTCAAACTCAGACGCTTCCGTTGGTCTTGCTTACGGTGCAGCTGTTACAACAATCATCACTGTTATCTACTATCTCTGCAGAAGAGTTCTCAAGTTCAAGGACCTTATGGAATCACTTCCCGAAGGCTTCAAGGCTATGGTTCCCGCAATCATGATTCTTGCTTGCGCTTGGACTCTTAAGGCTATGACAGACTCACTTGGTGCTAAGATTTTCATCGCTCAGCTCATTGAAAACAGCGCAGGTGCTTTCCAGTCACTTCTTCCCGCAATTATCTTCGTTATTGCTGTCGGTCTTTCATTTGCTACAGGTACATCATGGGGTACATTCGGTATTCTTATCCCCATCGTACTCAGCGTATTCGGTGCCGGTCAGCCCATCACAATCGTTGCAATTTCAGCTTGTATGGCAGGTGCTGTTTGCGGTGACCACTGCTCACCCATTTCAGACACAACAATCATGGCATGAGCAGGTGCACAGTGTGACCACATCAACCACGTTTCAACTCAGCTTCCCTATGCACTCACAGTTGCAGGTGTTTCAACAGTAAGCTATGTGCTTGCAGGCTTCATCCCCAACTGGTACATTGTTCTTCCCATTTCAATCGTTCTTATGATCGGTACACTCTTTGTTATCAAAGCTGCTACAAAGAAGACAAAGGTTGGCTGCGTTAAATAACATTCTTCCGATAATGGCACAAGATCGTGCAAAACAACAGAAACAACAATCCAGCGAAAAACTATTTGTTGTTCAAATATAAAGCAAAGCGGCACAGCATCAGACTGTGTCGCTTTGACTTTTGCACTCGTCGTTTTTTACCCTCTCGCAGTACCGTTGTACAGCTTCGAGGTAAAGAAAACGCCGTCTTGCACCATTCTCGAAAGTCTGTTTTCTCACAGATAATGGCACAAGATCGTGCAAAACAACAGAAACAACAATCCAGAAAAAACTATTTGTTGTTCAAATACAAAGCAAAGCAAAAAGACTGCCGGAAAGGCAGTCTTTTTCTTCATATCATATATTTTCTCATTTTAAAAGCCGATAGCTTATTATGTTTCCGAATGACAAGGGTTATTATAGCACTTTAAGGTAATTAGTTCAATATTCAAACCTAACAAACAATTTTGAATTTATTTGTTAGTATTTACCCTTAAAAGGACATTGTTTACAATAAAGCCTATAAATTATATGCACAACTCACAAAAACTACTTTTTAAAAAAAGTTAAGTAAACTTATGGAAAAATGCGCAAGTATGTGATATAATATTCTTTGTATTTAAAACCCTATAAAAAATCAAAGGAGTGCTAAGTTAAAATGAGTTTTAAGGAGTTAATTATCAACGCAGGCTCTTCCTCACTGAAATATCAGGTGTTCGAAATGCCCGAAGCAAAGGTTCTTGCAAAAGGTATTTTCGAGCAGATAGGTACTGACTGCACATTCACACACAAAATTGACAAGGACGGCGCAGAAGTTAAGGTTCTTGACAAAAAGCCCGTTGATGCAAAAGACCACAACGACGCTATCACAATTCTTCTCGAAACACTTACCGACAAAGAAAACGGCGGTGTTCTCGATTCAATGAACGACATTGCAGCTGTTGGTCACAGAGTTCTTCACGGCGGTGAAAAATTCAGCGGCAGCGTTCTCGTTGACGAAGCAGTTAAGGAAGCTATCAGAGAGTGTATTCCTCTCGGTCCTCTTCACAACCCTGCTAACCTTACAGGTATTGAAGTTTGCGAAAACATTATGAAGGGTATTCCTCAGGTTGCTGTTTTCGACACAGCTTTCCATCAGACAATTCCCGAATGTGCATATATGTATGCTCTTCCCTACAAATATTATCAGAAGCACGGCATCAGAAAGTACGGCTTCCACGGCACAAGCCACAGATATGTAAGCGCAAGAACAACCGACTTCCTTATGAAGAAGTATCCCGGCAAGTATAACGCTGACGAGCTTAAGGTTGTTACATGCCACCTCGGTAACGGTTCATCAATTTCAGCTATCAAGGGCGGAAAGTGCTTCGATACAACAATGGGTCTTACTCCCCTTGAAGGTATTATGATGGGTACACGTTCAGGCTCAATCGACCCTGCTATCATCGCAGTTCTTTGCGAAAGAGAAGGTCTTACAGCTAAGGAAGTTGACAACATCCTTAACAAGAAGTCAGGTATGCTCGGTCTTACAGCTGAATACGATGAAAACTGGAACGAAATTCCCGGCACAGCAACAAGCGACAACAGAACCATCGAAGGCCGTTCAAGAAACGGTGACAAGAGAGCAATGATGGTTGAAGATATGCTCTGTCATCAGCTTGTTAAGTATATCGGCGGTTTCGCTGCTGCTATGGGCGGTGTTGACGCAGTTGTATTCACTGGCGGTATCGGTGAAAACAATCCTCACTACCGCACAAGAGTTGCTGAAAAGCTCGGCTTCCTCGGCACAGCTATCTGTGAAGATGCAAACAAGGTAAGAGGTCAGGAAATTGAAATTTCAACTGAAGAATCAGCTCTCAAGCTTCTTGTAATTCCCACCGATGAAGAACTTCTCATCGCTCAGGATACTTACGAACTTGCTAAATAAAAAAAGGCTGTTGCACAAAGAGTGCAACAGCTTTTTTATTTAACTTTCTTTTCCTGAAGGAACATAAAGGTCAGAAGCTTACTGAACACTCTTTCGGTTATAACAACTATCACCGCAAAGGAAACTACTGCAATAGCTGTTTTTACAGTATTTCCCGCAACGTAAGGCTCAACAAGATAATAATACGGTATTACCCCGCTCATAGCAACTGCAACATATTTGAAAATCTTAATTGCAGCTGTTTCTTCTCTGATATTGTTTCCGCAGGTATAAGGCATAAACTTGCTGAACACCCAGGCAACAGGTATAAGTCCGAAGAAGCACACCAGTGAACCCACAACAAGGAATAAGGGATGGTCATGATTCTTGCCTACAAGAGCTTCAAAGACAAGTAAAAGCGGCTTGTGAATACCCATATAGAAGAAGGTGTTTGCACCGATGAAGGTGAGTGCTTTGCTTTGGGGAAGAAGCATAATAATCATAGCAAAGGCAACGCTCGAAGCAACCGCACACACAAGGAAGATTACGAAATCCTCACCGTAATAGTTGCCGTGAATTGAAATTCTTCCGTTATATCTGTTAAGCACATAACCTATTGCAAGAAGCACACCGCAGATGCCGAGATATACACCCTTGTTCATCGAGTGAAGCTTGTCTCTCACTGCAAGATAGCCGTCCATAAGCAGTCTGCCAACAAAAATGAGAAGCATTGCTGCAGGCACAACATTGATATGCCAGGGAATGTTAACCTTCTGGAAGCAAAGACTGAATACTGATAAAATCACCAGAATTGCCGAAATAACGCCTTTGTTAGCTTTAGCCACTCTGATTACAAACCACAAGCCAAGCTGCGCTAAAAAGAGAAGAAGAACGTAATATAAGGGGTTTGAGGGTGCGCCGATAATGTTATTGTTACCCACAAAAATGCCTATGAGAAAATCTCTTACGGTAACAGGCTTGTCTCTTATTATGCTCACCACAAACCTCAGCACAAAGCTTATCATCTGAAGCCACAGATAAGGCACAAGCATTTTCTTTGCAAGGCGAAGCGAAAAATCTTTGAAGTCGGTTTTATAAATTCTTTCAACATTAAGATTAAGCCCTGAAATCATAAAGAACAAGGGCATATGGAAGGAATAAAGCCAGTTTTTCAGACTTTTGCCGATGGACATATGTCCGAGAATAACAGTATAAAAGGCAAGACCTCTGAGCTGGTCAATCCATACAATTCTCTTTTTTTCTGCCATTTTCAAATCCTCTCAATTTTATCAAAGTTTTACACATTGTAGCACAAACCGTGCGGAAAGTAAATGTTTTTATATTTAAGTTTTTCTTAACTGTAATTTCCTTTCGGATATTTTACTTTTCGACTCTGAGCGTATATGTATTCTCCCAACTATTAAGCAACTTTACCGTTCTGAAGCCTGCTTCAAGAAGTGCATCTGTTTCGTGCTGAACAGTCAGCGGTGTATCGTAATGATAGAATGTATCGTCGGTTATACCCTGTTCTTTTTTGAGACGGATAAGTTCATTCTGATAAAAGGTTTCGTACTCATCATCGGGAGCAAAATAATCTGTCAGAATGAAGTAACCACCCTCTTTAAGAGAAGCACAAAGCTTTTTATAAAGCGGTATTTTCTCTTTCTTTGTGAAGTGATGAAGTGATTCAACTGACACAGCGGCATCAAACCTATTTTCACCGAAAGGTATGTCGAAATATGATCCCTCAACAAGAGTAATTTTCTTATCCCTGAACTTTTCTCTGAGTGCTTTCAGCATACCGCCTGAAAGTTCTATGCCTGTGATTTCGGCTGTTGGATTCAGCTTGAAATATTCCTCAAGCTCAAGACCTGTACCGCAGCCTAAGTCAAGCACTGTAGTGCCTGCGGTTTTCGGAAGACATTCAGCGGTAAAGGGGTAAAACTCTTTTGCACCGAGTATATCCCTTAGCATATGTTCATCATAAAAATCAAGTCGTGCTTCAAAGAATTCAGCCATTTTTTCCAGCATAGTTTCACCTCATTTTCGTTTCAGTTGTTTATAACCCGAAATGTATAATCCACTTGTTTTCCTTATATGCTTTTTCCGCAAGAGTCTTAAGCTCAGATAAACCTGCTTCATTTTTCACAGCATCTCTGAGCATAAGAATTGAATCGGGAGGGATAAGGGTAACTCCGCAATAGGCAAGTCCCTTTCCGCTGACATCTGTGGTATGCCAATAAAAATCAATATTCAGAAGCTTCTTATCAATTTTTTCGACGTAAATATCATCAACTGAAATGCAGTTATATTTCTGCGGTTCATATTCATCATATCGCTCACCCTTTTTCGGAGCAAGCTGCATAATTCCGAATTCGTGCTTTGCCACAAAGCCACCTCCGTTTCATTCATATTATATCATAGAGCCTTATAAAAATAAACACCTCTATTTTATATTCAAAAAAACAGCCCCCACATTTGTGGAGACTGTTCGTTTGTAATTCCCGTTCGGGAAAAATTATCTCTTTGAGAACTGGGGAGCACGACGAGCGCCTTTGAGACCGTACTTCTTTCTTTCCTTCATTCTCGGGTCACGAGTAAGGAAGCCAGCCTTCTTGAGAGCAGGACGAAGTTCTGCATCATACTGAAGAAGAGCTCTTGAAAGACCGTGACGGATAGCACCAGCCTGGCCTGTTACACCGCCGCCTGCAACTCTGCAAACGATGTCGAACTTCTCTGTTGTACCTGTAAGGTTGAGAGGCTGACGAACGATGAGCTTAAGTGTTTCAAGACCGAAATAATCGTCGATATCTCTGTCGTTGATTGTGATTTTACCTGTACCAGCGTATACACGAACTCTGGCAACTGATTTCTTTCTTCTACCTGTGCCGTAGAAGAACGGTGTTGTTTCGTACATTCTTTTGTCCTCCCTTTCCTATTAAAGTTCAACTACTTCGGGCTTCTGAGCTGCGTGAGCATGCTCTGCACCTGCGTATACACGAAGTCTTGTAAGTGCGTTTCTGCCAAGTACGTTGTCGGGAATCATACCCTTGATTGCCTTTGTCATTGCGAACTCAGGCTTTGTCTTCATGAGTGTTGAGTACTTAACCTTCTTCATGTTACCGATGTAACCTGTGTGATGGTAGTACATTTTCTGATCAAGCTTCTTACCTGTAAGAACAACCTTGTCAGCGTTGATGATGATTACGTGGTCGCCGCAGTCAGCGTTGGGTGTGAATGTGGGCTTGTGCTTACCTCTGAGAAGGTCAGCAGCCTTTGCTGCAACGTGGCCGAGAGTCTTGCCTTCTGCGTCGATGATATACCAGCTGCGAGTGATATCGCCAGCCTTGGGCATATAAGTTGACATAGCTTTTTCCTCCAATAGATTATTTTTAATGCTCGGATATATTATCACAAGAGCAAAAAAATGTCAACCCCTTTTTCTTAATTTTTTAATTTACATTTTGTGTTCTTCGATTTTCTTCGATTTTCTTCGTTTTTCATATGATTTGCTCGTTTATGATTTTTCATTTTTTAAGCAAAAAAACTCCTCTCCGAAGAGAGGAATCTTAGTTTTAATAGTGAGCCATACCGCAATCACAGATAGGGAATACACCGAGAAGCTTAGTTACAAAGCGGAACACGATCGTAAGTGTTTCAAAGAACCAGCCACTCTTATGACAGATACAATTGCAATCTGAGGTATCAATGATTTTATTTTCCACAACAATCACATAAACACTGAAGTGGTCGGTATCAAAGACAAGGTGACTACCCTCACGGTAAGCGTTCATATCGGTGAGTGTGCCGTCATCGTTCACACGATAAACCTTGTAAATACCACTCTTGCTCCAATCGTTCGGAAGCTTTACTTTAACTGAACCGTCAGGCTGAACATGAACACCATCACTATTTTTGAGGTTGATATCAAATGCTTTGAGAACCTCTGCTTCAACATTGCCCTCTATACCGTTTGTTACTTTTTCTTCAATAAGAAGGAAGTTGTCACCTTCGATTTTGTCAACTTCAAAATCTGTGTCAGGGTCAACAGGCTCAATTATTTCTACATCGCCGTTGTTGGTTGATTCGAGAGCTTCTGTTTCAAGCTCGTCACAATGGATACACTTGCGTGTACGGATCATATTTTCGTAGTCGTATGTCCATTTCCCTTTGAAGAAGTGGATAAGCTCATAATCCATTTCGTGTGCGATTGCATAAGCTTCGGCGGTTGAACCTGAGTGACAGTAGATGGTGCCGACATAATAGCTTTCTTCAGGGAATTCCAAGCAGTTCTCCAACTCCACCAAAAGTTCTTCATTTCCTGTCAGACAATACTCAATATACTTATCGGCAAATTCGTCTCTATCAACCCCATCCTTGATATACAACTCTCTAAAACCTAAAGGTCTCTCACCATTTATTTCTGTAGTCATTCCCTCTACATAAATCTTTTTAAGGAAAGGCAAACTATAAAACGCTGCTTCGCCAATTTTTTCTACTTTATCGTAAAAGTAAAGCTCCTCAAAGAATATAACACCTGAATAGAAAGCATATTCTTCTACTTCCTTCAGATTTTCGGGCAACTCTATATCTCTAAGAAAAAGCACCTCTCTGAAAGAGCGATTCCAAATGACCTCGACGCTTTCAGGAATTTTATAAGTTTTTCGAGTGTTAGCAACAGGATAAGCAATTAATTCAGTTTTGTCTTTATTGAAGAGCACACCAAATTCATCCACTGAAAAATATCTATTTTCTTCACTGACAGAAAACTCTGTAATTGCACTCCTGAAAACACCTCGTTCAATAGCTACAACTTCATAACCACCTAAAGTATCAGGAACAATAAGTTTACCATTATCTGTTCCATTAATACCGATAATTGTGGCTTTTTCATTTTCAACTTCGTAAGTGAAGATTCCTTCCTCAAAGCTTTCCGCACTTGCTCCGAAAATAAAGCAAACAGCCATAAGCACAACTGCAAGCATTATCAGAGCGATTTTCTTTGTTCTTTTCATTTTTATTTCCTCCTTGGATTTTATAGGTTAACTCTACCACTTTTAAGAATGAAAATCAAGAGGTTTTGTGAGTTTGACCCTTCCGTCACACTTTCGTGTGCAACCTTTTCTTCCAGAAACGGGCACCCTTTTGTCTGCGTTGCAGACATTTCCCCTAACAGGGGAATTACCTTAAAAGGGACGGCTTGGAGAGCTTCGCCGAAAAACAACAAAAAGCCTCCCGCAAAAGCGAGAGGCTTAAAGTTTTTATTACACTGTATTATCAATTATACGAGCTCGATGATGCACATCTCTGCTGCGTCACCACGACGGGGACCTGTTTTGATAATACGGCAGTAACCGCCGTTAACGTCCTTATACTTGGGGCTGATTTCGTCGAAGAGCTTCTTAACTACATCTTCCTTTGTGATGTATGCAAGAGCCTGACGCTTGTTGTGAAGTGTGTCTTCCTTGCCGAGAGTAATCATTTTCTCAGCCATTGCACGAACTTCCTTTGCCCTTGTAACGGTGGTTTCAATGCTGCCTTTCTCTAAGAGATAAGTAACCATACCTCTGAGCATTGCGCTTCTGTGAGCACTTACTCTACCGAGTTTTCTGGTTCCTGCCATTTGAAATCACTCCTTTACTGTTAGTTGATTATTCGTCTTCACTGCGAAGCTCAAGACCAAATGAATGAAGCTTGTTGATAACTTCATCAAGAGACTTCTTACCAAGGTTACGAACCTTCATCATGTCGTCTTCTGTCTTATTGGTCAGGTCTTCTACTGTGTTGATGCCAGCGCGCTTCAAGCAGTTGAATGAACGTACTGACAAGTCAAGTTCCTCAATAGTCATCTCGAGAACCTTTTCCTTGGCGTCGTCGCCCTTGTCGACCATAATCTCTGTTTCGTATGCCTCACCTGAGAGGTCACCGAAGAGAGCGAGGTGTTCGTTGAGAAACTTGGCTCCGAGTGAAACAGCTTCTGTTGCAGAAATGGTTCCGTTTGTCCAAACTTCAAGAGTGAGCTTGTCGAAACCGATATCCTGTCCAACACGAAGGTCATCAATTGTGTAATTTGCCTTGAGAATCGGTGTGTAAATTGAGTCAATTGCAATTACGCCGATTACAGGCTGCATGAGCTTTTTATTCTGCTCTGCTGATACATATCCACGGCCCTTGTTTACAGTCAGCTCCATGTTAATGTGAGCATCCTTGTCGAGTGTACAGATGTGGCAATCTGTATTGATAATTTCAACTTCTGAATCGCACTTGATGTCACCGGCAACAACGTCGCCTTCACCTGAAGCATCAATGTACACTGTTTTGGGACCTTCACCGTGAATCTTGAGGATTACGTTCTTTAAGTTGAGGATGATTTCTGTAACATCTTCCTTAACGCCGGGAATTGTTGAAAATTCGTGGAGAACGCCGTCAATCTTTACACTGGTGATTGCGTAGCCGGGGAGTGATGAGAGAAGAATTCTTCTAAGGCTGTTGCCTAATGTCACACCATAGCCACGCTCTAACGGTTCTACGACAATCTTGCCATAAGTGCCGTCAGCTGCTAATTCTGCAGTTTCGATTCTGGGCTTTTCAATGCCTATCATGCAAAACCCTCCTTTATCTTTTGTGGATGTGTTTTACGTATTTAACCGACAAACCGGTCAAACTCTCTTTCGTCTAAGTAACTACTGATTACTCAGTTATTACTTAGAGTAGAGTTCAACGATAAGGTGTTCTTCAACCGGTGTAGCGATCTGATCACGTTCGGGAAGAGCAACAACCTTAGCTTCAAGATTGTCGTTAAGGTCAAGCCAAGCGGGAACAGGTCTTGATGCGTTAGCTTCGAGAACTGTCTTAATCTTAACGCTGTCACGGCTCTTAGCCTTAATGGATACTACGTCGCCAGCCTTGAGAAGGTATGAGGGAATGTCAACCTTGTTGCCGTTTACTGTGTAGTGTCCGTGTGTTACAAGCTGTCTTGCTTCAGCTCTTGAAGAAGCCCAGCCAAGTGTGTATACTACGTTGTCAAGACGGCTTTCGCAGATCTTGAGAAGGTTGTGACCTGTTACGCCAGCCTTCTTTTCAGCCATAATGAAGTACTTATGGAACTGACCTTCCTGAATACCGTAGTAACGTCTAGCCTGCTGCTTAGCGCGGAGCTGGAGACCATATTCAGAATTCTTTTTGCGGCTCTGGCCATGCTGACCGGGAGCGTAAGCACGACGCTCAAGAGCACATTTACCTGTGTAGCATCTGTCACCCTTAAGGAAGAGTTTCTTACCCTCGCGGCGGCAAAGCTTACATACCGCACCTGTATATCTTGCCATATGTTTTTACCTCCGTTATACGCGTCTTCTTTTGGGCGGGCGGCAGCCGTTGTGAGGAATCGGTGTAACGTCTTTGATCATTGTTACATCGAGACCTGCTGTCTGTAAAGCTCTGATTGCAGCTTCACGACCTGCACCGGGTCCCTTAACATATACTTCAACGGTCTTCATGCCGTGTTCGATTGCAGCCTTAGCAGCTGTTTCAGCAGCTGTCTGAGCAGCAAAGGGGGTGGATTTTCTTGAGCCTCTGAAGCCCATTTCACCGGCACTTGCCCATGACACTGCGTTACCCTGTAAGTCAGTGATGGTAACGATTGTGTTGTTGAAGGTGGATTGAATATGGGCCGCACCGCGGTCAATGTTCTTTTTGTCACGGCGACGGCGAACGTTGGTAGCTTTCTTTGCAACCTTTGCCATAAATTTATCCTCCTAAGATTACTTTTTCTTATTTGCGATGGTCTTCTTGGGACCTTTACGGGTACGAGCGTTAGTCTTTGAACGCTGACCTCTTACGGGAAGGCCCTTTCTGTGGCGGATGCCACGATAGCAACCAATTTCAATAAGTCTTTTAATATCAAATGCTGTTTCTCTTCTGAGGTCACCTTCAACCTTTACGTTGCGGTCAATGTACTCACGAAGTTTTGAAACGTCGTCTTCGGTAAGATCCTTAACTCTGATGTCGGGATTAATACCTGTTGCTGCGATGATATCGCAAGCGGTTTTACGACCAATACCGTAGATATAAGTAAGAGCAATTTCTACTCTCTTATCTCTGGGCAGGTCAACACCTGAAATACGAGCCATGTTTCAGTTGCACCTCCTAAATTATTACGTCAATTAGCCTTGACGCTGTTTGTGTTTGGGATTTTCGCAGATAACCATAATTTTGCCGTTACGCTTGATTACCTTGCACTTTTCACATATTTTCTTTACAGAAGGTCTGACTTTCATAGGATTGCCTCCTTTAAATTCAAAAATGTCAGGTTTATTTGCTTCTCCATGTTATACGTCCACGGGTTAAGTCGTATGGAGACATTTCGACTGTAACCTTATCACCGGGAAGAATACGAATGTAGTTCATTCTGAGCTTACCGGAGATGTGTGCTAAAATTTTATGACCGTTTTCGAGTTCAACCTGGAATGTTGCGTTGGGAAGAGCCTCAACAACAGTTCCTTCGATTTCAATCATATCCTGTTTTGACATAACCTTAGCCCCCTGGGTTCGCTATTTTGTTCAGTGTTTTTCTAAGCTTACGATTTGTTGCCATTGAGTCCTCGTCAAGTGTGACATCTGTCAGCGCAACGTGTCTGACATTTTTTGCCTTGGGCTTTTCCAGCTTACGGCTTTTTCCGTAACACAAAAAGACTTTTCCGTTTGCAATATCCGTCACAGCCAGAAGCTCACCTTTATAGTGACCTCTGAGAGAACGGATTACCTGCC
>JAZRJR010000061.1:0-20265 GCA_045645885.1 Acutalibacteraceae bacterium
TCGTGATCAGGTTATCGACCTTCTTAACACATGCGGTCCTTCAACAGGTCTTTTCCACGAGTTCGAATACAAGCTCGCTAAGAAGATTTCAGATTCAGTTCCCACAGTAGATATGTTCCGTATGCTCGGTTCAGGTACTGAAGCTTGTATGGTAGCTTGCCGTGTTGCAAGACTTGCTACAAAGAAAAAGCACATCCTCAAGATGGGCGGCGCTTACCACGGTTGGTCAGATCAGCTCGGTTACGGTATCCGTGTTCCTGGCTCAAAGTTCACACAGGCTAACGGTGTACCCATCCGTCTTATGAGAGACACTCAGGAATTCTTCCCCGGTGACCTCAACGATCTTGAAAAGAAGCTTCGCAGAAACCAGCTCAACGGCGGTACCGCTGCAGTATTCATTGAACCCATCGGTCCCGAAAGCGGTACTCGTCCTCTTGATTTCGAATTCAACAAGGGCGTTGAAAGACTTTGCCGTAAGTATGGCGCACTCCTTATCTTCGATGAAGTTGTAACAGGCTTCCGTATCGGTATGGCAGGTGCTCAGGGTTACTTCGGCGTTGAACCCGACCTTACAATCTTCGGTAAGGTAATCGCAGGCGGTTATCCCGGTGCAGGCGGTATCGGCGGTAAGAGAGAATATATGAAGTACATGGGCGCAGGTCTTGATGCAAGCGGTATGAAGATCAAGAAGGCATTCTGCGGCGGTACAATGGCTGCTACTCCCATCTCTTGCGTTGCAGGTTACTACACTCTTGAAGAAATCGACAAGCAGAACGCTTGCCAGAAGGCTGGTCTTATGGGTGACAGACTTACAGCAGGTCTCAACCAGATTATCGACAAATACAACCTTCCCTTCGTAGCATTCAACCAGGGCTCAGTTTGCCACATGGAAACAGTTGCTACAATGCACTTCTCAATTGACTGGAGCAAGCCCTGGACAATTCCCGGCGTAATCAAGGAAACAGATAAGCGCAAGAAGGAAATGACACACATGGGTGCTGCTTACATGGCAGAAGGTCTTGTAACTCTTGCAGGCTCAAGACTTTACACTTCAGCAGCTTATGACGAAGCTATGATTGACGATGCTCTTGCTCGTTTCGACAAGGTATTCTCAAACATCAGCGTAGTTGAATAATTAAACCATACATAAGATTATAAGGGCAGGAGAAATACCTGCCCTGCTTATACTAATATAAAGAGGTGTAAATATGGACATCTTAGAAGCTAAAAGAATAGTTGTTGAGGCCGGTAAGCAGCTTGTTGCTACAGGTCTCATCGCAAGAACATGGGGTAATGTAAGCTGCAAGGTAAGTGACACTCAGTTTGTTATCACACCCTCAGGCAGAGCTTACGAATCTCTCACAGAGGATGACATTGTTCTTGTAAATATGGAAGACCTTTCATATGACGGCGACATCAAGCCCTCAAGCGAAAAGGGTATCCATGCTCAGTGCTATCTTCACAAGCCCGAAATCGGCTTTGTAATTCATACACACCAGGCTAACGCTTCAGTTGTTTCAGCTCTCGGTTGTGACATCAACAACATCGAAGGCTATTCAAAGGAAATCGTTGGTGACAACATCACAGTAAGCTCATACGGTCTTCCCGGTACAGGTAAGCTCCGTAAGGGTGTTATTGCTGCTCTTGAGCGTTCAGATTCAAAGGCTATTATCCTCAAGCACCACGGTGCAGTTTGCATGGGTACAGACTATGACGATGCTTTCAAGGTAGCAAACGAGGTTGAAAAAATCTGCGCTGATTTTGTTTATAACAAATACAGTGAATTCGTGGGCAAGAAGGCTGAATCATTCGGTGAGGTTTATGACTATGTTGTTTCTCTTAAAAAGAGAGCAGACGGCATGGCTGCTGCGAAGCTTACAGCTTATGACAGTGAACGTTTCGATGACGTTATGATTTTCACTGATAAGGAAGGCAACAAGGTTGCTACAATCGGTCTTGATGCAAAGAAGGACGAGCTGCTTTCAGGTGACAAGTACTTCTCAGAAGCTGATATGCATAAGGCTATCTACAACAGCCGTGAAGACATCGGTTCAATTGTGCACTCAGATAAAGAAGCAATCACAGCTGCTTCAAAAATCGGTGCAACACTCAAGCCTGCTCTTGACGACTTTGCTCAGATCGTAGGTGTAACAGTAAGATGTGCTGAGTTCAATCCTAACGATACACAGAAGTCAGCTAAGAAGGTTGCAAAGAAGCTTGGCGGTAAGAGCAGAAACGCTGTTCTTCTCAAGGATAACGGTGCTGTTTGCTGCGGTCCCAATAAGGAAGAAGCACTTGCAACTGAAATGGTTATGGAAAAGAACTGCAAGACTATGCTTTCAGGCGGTCTTTTCGGTGAAGGCAAGACAATCGGCAAGTTCGACAGTGTTCTTATGAACTTCATCTACAGAGTAAAATATTCAAAGCAGAAATAATTTAAGTTAAGGAGGTGTTTTGATTTTCAAAGCACCTCTTTGCGCTTTTTTGGAGAGATAAATATGAAAAAAACAACAGCATTATTGCTTTCGGTAATGATGATATTCAGCCTTGCATTTTGTGCAGGTGCAGTTTTTACAAAAAAAGATTCGGCACAAAAAGACAGAACACTCAGATTTAATGCTGAGGGGAAATTTACAATTCTTCAGATTGCTGATATTCAGGACTGCCTTCTGTTCAGAGATATGACAAAGCAGTATTTTGAATATCTTCTTGATACTGTAAAGCCTGATATCGTTGTGCTGACGGGCGACAATATTGGCCCGAATACCTGCTTTACAAGGGGAATGACCAAGCTTACCTTTGACACATTTATGAATATCTTTGAAAAAAGAGGCGTTAAGGTGGCTTCGGTTTTCGGCAATCACGATGCTGACAGAAACGCACTTTCAAAGGATGAACAGCTGGAGCTTTATGAAAGCTATTCCTGTTACATAGGCGGAGACGTGAAGGAGCTTTCAGGCTCAGGCACATATAACCTTCCCGTACTTTCATCAGAAGGTGATGAAACAGCTTTCAATCTCTGGTTCTTTGACTCAGGAGAGAACAACGACGAAAACGACCTCGGTGGTTACGGCTGCGTACACAAGGATCAGATTGACTGGTATATTGAAACAGAAAAAGCTCTCGCAGAAAACAATGGCGGCTTACCTGTGCCTTCAATGGCTTTTCAGCACATAATTGTGCCTGAGGTATATGAAGTGCTTACAGAAATTGAAAATCCGTATGATGAGCAGTATAAGGATATGCTTGTTGTAGAGCGAATGGAAAAATTCTATATTTTCCCCGAAGAGTTTAAGAATGAAGATACCTTCTTCAATGAAACTCCCTGCCCTCCGAATTATTCCAACGGTCAGGCTGATGCCTTTATAGAAAACGGCAGAGTTCTCGGTGTGGTTTCAGGTCATGACCACAAAAACAGCTTTGTGATTCCTTATAAAGGGCTTGATATTATTCAGTCACCTACAAGCTCATTCGGTTCATACGGTGATTTTAACAGAGGTGCAAGAGTTATAACTCTTGATGAAGCTGACCTCAGCACATATGAAACCGATGTAATCTTTATGAAAGATTATTTTGATTTGTCAGATCCTGTAATTTATAACCGTTTCCTTTATAACAGTGAGGGCGGCAGTATCCATATTCTTGAAATGCTCACTGCAATGGTAAAATGCGCTTTCTATAAGCTTATTCAGGATGTGCAGACAATCATAAGAGTGTTGGGTTAAATACAAAATAGCAATAATGACATCCCGCCGGATAAGGCGGGATGTTTTGCTGAAATAAGATACTTGAAATATGGCCTGTGTTTGTGATATAATAACGCTGAAAATGACATATGTGTTATCTGTTTAAATTGTTTTGCATTTTGACTTGCCTGCCCTGAAAGGGAAGGGGGACCGCTTTAGCGGTGGAAGGGTAAGTATTTTGCATTTCCTTGGAGGTGTGTTATGACCAACATTCTTGTAACAGGCGGTGCCGGATTTATCGGCTCAAACTTTATATATTATATGCTTAAAAAGCATCCCGATTACAGAATTGTCTGCATTGATGCTCTTACCTATGCAGGTAATCTGTCTACGCTGAAATCTGCTGCGGAAAACAAAAACTTCCGCTTTGTCAAGGCTGATATAACAGACAGAGCAGCTGTGGACTCCCTTTTTGCTGAAGAGAATTTTACTGCAGTTGTGAATTTTGCTGCAGAAAGCCACGTTGACCGTTCAATTGAAAGCCCTGAGGTTTTCCTCAAAACCAACATTCTCGGCACTCAGGTGCTTATGGATATGGCAAGAAAATACGGCAATGTCCGTTATCATCAGGTTTCAACCGATGAGGTTTACGGTGACCTTCCGCTTGACCGTCCTGACCTTTTCTTCACAGAAGAAACACCTATCCACACATCTTCACCCTATTCAGCGAGCAAGGCAAGTGCAGATTTGCTTGTTATGGCTTACTACCGCACCTACGGTCTGCCTGTGACAATCAGCCGTTGCAGCAACAACTACGGACCTTATCACTTCCCTGAAAAGCTTATCCCTCTTATGATAATCAATGCCCTTCACGGAAAAAGCCTTCCCGTTTACGGTGACGGTCTGAATATAAGAGACTGGCTTTATGTTGAAGATCACTGCAAGGCAATTGATATGATTCTGCACGACGGCAGAATCGGTGAGGTTTATAATATCGGCGGTCACAACGAAAGAGCAAACATTGATGTTGTAAAGACTGTTCTTTCTATTCTCGGAAAGGACGAGAGTCTTATTACCTATGTAAAAGACCGACCCGGCCACGATATGCGATATGCAATTGACCCCACCAAGATTAAAAATGAGCTTGGCTGGTATCCTGAAACCACTTTTGAAAACGGCATAAAGAAAACCGTAGAGTGGTATCTTCAGAATGAAGACTGGTGGCAGGAAATTACTAGCGGTGAATATATGAATTACTACGAAAAAATGTATAATGACAGATAACAGAAAACGCCCTGCTGGGCGTTTTTCGTTTAATTATTACAGCAGTGTTGCAACCATAATGTGATTTTGTTTACTAAATGTTAAAAAATGCCTGATTTCCAACAAAGAAAAATTCAGGTTTAATATTATATTAAAATTCACTTACAGGCGATGTAAATTTAAGGAGGAATAAAAATGAAAAAGTTAATTTCTGTTTTGCTGTCCGTTCTTATGCTTATGACACTTGCTGTGCCGGGTTTGAGTGTTCTTGCTGTAGATAAGCAGGTGACCGTTTACATCGAAGGCTACGGTCACGGAATTTATTCGGACACAAAGAACCCCTCAGCTGAGAATCAGATTTTCCCCACAGAGAGTATACTTGAACCGCTGATGGGAATTTTCAATGACCTTACAAAAGACCTTGTGAACGGTCTTGTAACAGGGGATTACACAGAATACTGTGACAGAATCTACAATGCAATTGCTCCTGCTTATGCAGATTTGAAGCTTGATAAAAACGGTGAAGCAACAGACGGCTCAGGCTGCGGTAAGGATATGCTTACGGATTCTTACTATATGGAAAATTATGTTAACTCAAATAATATAAAAATTCTGTTTGAATATGACTGGAGACTTTCAGTTGAGCATAATGCAGAGATTCTTGAAAAGTTCATTGACAGAGTATGCCGTGAACAGAATGTTTCAAAGGTAAATCTTCTCGGCAGATGTCTTGGCGGCAATGTGGTTTCTGCTTATCTTCAGAACGGTAAGAACCTTCACAGAATCAATGATGTTGTAATGCTTATTGCTTCAACTGAGGGCGTAGATTTCATCGGTGCGCTTTTCTCAGGTAAAATCAAGCTTGATGCAGAGGCTGTTGATAACTGGGCAAACTACTTC
This sequence comes from Acutalibacteraceae bacterium, assembly GCA_045645885.1. GTDB lineage: Bacteria > Bacillota > Clostridia > Oscillospirales > Acutalibacteraceae > UBA6857. Next base: position 5,850 of record JAZRJR010000061.1, read on the forward strand.
CTTTCACAGGAAGGAATAATTACAGACCCTGCAATGAACGACTTTATTACAAGTCTTGTTAGTTTTATAAATCAGATAAAGGTGCTTGGCTTTGGCCTTGATTTTGTGCAGATGGTTCTTGACGAGGTAAAAGAAAATGTTCTTGCAAGAACTGTTCGTGACACTTATGGCTCATTCCCGTCATATTGGGCGATGGTACCCGATGAATATTATGACAATGCAATCGATTTCATTTTCAATACAGATGAGCTTAAAGCAGAATATGCAGGTCTTATCGAAAAGGCAGATTCATATCACGATAATATTCAGATTACTGCAAGAGACAGAATGGCAGAACTTAAGGCTCAGGGCAAGGATTTTCTTGTTATTTCCAAATATAACTATCCTAACTTCCCGCTTTCAAAGGATGCGGATGCTCAGTCCGACGGTACTGCACTCACCTCAGCAACATCCTTCGGTGCAGTGTGTGCTCCTTATGAAAAAGTGCTTTCAGGAAAATACATAAATTTACTTACTGAAAACGAAAAGAAGTATCTTTCACCTGATAATATGATTGACGCTTCAAAATGTCTCTTCCCCGACACAACGTGGTTCATCAAGAATTGTTACCACAACAACTTCCCGCACTCAATGGATAAGCTTATTGTGCGCTTCTTCGCTACAGAGAATATGACAGTATTTACAGACACAGTTACATATCCTCAGTTTGTGGATTACAGCAAGGAGACAGGTGAAATCACTCCTGTTGAAGGACCTGATGACCTTCCTACAGAAACAGAAAAGACCTTAGTTGTGTTTATCCGTTTCTTCACGAATTTTATCAATTTTATCAAAAAGCTTCTGAACGGTGAGCTTGGAAGTCTCTTCGGTTAATAAAAAAATCAAAACGCCTGCGGAGAAAATCCGCAGGCGTTAACTTTTTAAAACATAAACCATGCATCGAGAAAACTATAAATAAACCAGCCGGTTACACAGAGAAAAATAACGGTGAACAGATAGCTTACAATATATTGGAATGAGTCAGGCAGCTTTTTGTTTTTAAAAGCAATTACTGCCGTCTGGATGATGAAAAGCAAAGCAACTCCACCCACAAAGGGGATTGACCAGACGAAAATTGTCGCAAACGGCTCACCGAAAATTTCCATATCAGTATACATAAGAACAAAGAAAAGAAGATGAATGAAAGAAGCGCAAATATTCAGCTTCGGTAAAAATTGAGCAGTTTTTTTCATAATAGTCACATCCTTTCTGTCTTTATTATAACATTTAGGAAAATGCATAGCAATGGGTGAAAATTACAAAAAGGTTACAAGTTTATTACAAAAAGAACCCTGCCGATTGAAAAAGCTTCAAACGGTAGGGTTTGTAGTTTGTTTTGCATTTTGCATTTTGCGTTTTGCATTGATGAGCCTCAGCTCATCATCCGTAATCTCTCTGCAATGACCTTCGGGAAGTGTTTCGTCGAGCGGTAGATCGCCCATTTTAACACGCCTCAGATAAATCACCTTGTTGCCGAGTGCGGCAAACATACGCTTTACCTGATGGTATTTTCCTTCACAGATTTTTACCTCCGCTATGGGATCTTCTGTTTCGGGGAGCATTCTCACCTCAGCTTCAAGACAGAGAGTTCCGTCTGAAAGCTCAATTCCGTTTTTGAAATGTTCAATGTCTTCGTCGGTGAGAGGGTGCATAAGGGTTGCATGATAAGTTTTCATTATGTGATTTTTAGGGGAGAGAATTCTGTGGGCAAAATCTCCGTCATCGGTTATAAGCACAAAGCCTACTGTGTCACCGTCAAGTCTTCCTGCAGGAAAAAGACCGTCACGGTAAAGTTCAGGCGGAACAAGGTCAACAACGGTTTTCTGAGTTTTGTCGTTTGAAGCGGAAATCACACCCTGAGGCTTGTTGAGCATAATATAAATGTGCTTTTTATAATTAAGGGCCTTTCCGTCAACCATAATTACAGATGCATCTGCATCAACCTTTATGTCGGCAGATTTTACTGCCGCACCGTCAACGGTGACTCTTCCGCTTTTTACCATTTTCTTTACATCGCTTCGTGAAAGCTTACCCTGAGAAGCGATAAGTTTATCAAGTCTTTCTGTCATTTTATCTGTGTGATCTTGTGTCCCTTAACCCAGAAAACACGCTTGGCATAGGGGAAAAGGAATTCATCGTTGAGTGAGTCGGTATAGAAATCGTCAATTACACCGTCGGGATAAGCTTCGCGGAAAAAGTCGATTTTTACATCACGGAAGCAGCCACGGTTGAACGCACCTGTTTTGGGGTCAAGCTCGGTGCCAAGCCAATGCTTTACTCCGATTCTCGGACAGATGATATTCATTGAAACGGTAGGCGACGCTGTGATGATAAGGTCGTCTTCCTTCTGAACCTGCTTGTAGAAGGGCTTGATATTCTTCTCGTGAAGCGCCCAGAATTCCTCATAAAGAGCGGGAATATCAAGGTTGTGCTTTTTCACATAGTCAGTAATTACGTGACCGTATTTTGCAATTACGTCGTCAAAGCTGAGAGTTGTTTTTCTGTAATCGTCAATGATTTTAAGTACTGCAGGTGTAAAAGCAAGAATTTTCGGGTCTTTTTTTATGAAGAACTTGAAAAAGTCCAGAGAGCTGTCACCCTCGTAAATTGTGCCGTCAAAATCGTATACGTTCATAATATCTCCTTAGTCTGCTGTGTTAAGCTTTAAATATTCGTCTTTTACAAGACCGAGTTTTTTGAATATGAAGTGGCAGAAGAGTGAAAGAATTGCAGGAGCAACAACATGCATAAGTACAATGAGCACAATGCTTTCGGTGCCGCCAAAGGTGTCAGCCATTGCTGAATAAGCACCGAACTGTCCCACAAGTCCGCTTGTACCCATACCTGCACCGGTAGGTGTGTTGGTCATTTTAAGAACACAGGTTGATACGGGACCGAGAACTGCACCTGCAAGGGTGGGAGCAAGAGCAATCTGAGGATGACGCATTATATTGCCGAACTGAAGCATACTTGTGCCGATACCCTGAGAAACAAGACCGCCCATACCGTTAGCCTTGAATGAGGTTACTGCAAAGCCTACCATCTGTGCGGCACAGCCTACAGCTGCCGCACCTGCCGCAATTCCGTCAATGCCGAGCATAATACAAAGAGCGGCTGAGCTTATGGGAGCTGTAAGAGCAAGACCTACAAGAACGGAAACGGTGATACCCATAGGGAAGGGGTGAAGCTGTGTTGCAGCGTTGATAAGGTCACCGAGACCTGTCATAAATTCTGAGAGATAGGGTCCTGCAAAGCTTGAAACAAAGCCGCCTGTGATAATTGTCACAAGGGGAGTTATAACTATGTCAATTTTTGTTCTGCCGCTGACGATTCTCGCAATTTCATTTGCAACAAGAGCTGAAACATAAGCACCAACAGGGCCTCCAAGCTCATAGCCAAAAGCACCCACGGCAATGCAGGAAAACACTACAAGAGGCTTGCTTTTGAGTCCGTATGCAATTGCAGCACCGATAGCTCCGCCTACAACGGGAGAGGAGGCGGCAAGCACACCCGAAAAGGTTGCAAGAATTCCTAAACCGGGAATTTTTGAAAGCTGGCTTATAATCAGACCTACAATAAGTGATGAGAAAAGTCCGAGAGCCATATAGCTCATAGCGTCAACAAAATAGCGTTTCAGATATTTTTTGATAAATGACATTTTTACCATTCCTTTGACTTTAGCATTAAATTATATTATAATTGAAACTGACGCAATAATCAACCTTTAAACATACAATAATTGAAAAAGCAGAAGTTTTAATTTTCTTTAAGCTTCACGGTTATAATTGAATTATCTCAAGGAGGGCTCTTATGAACGGTATAATGGAAAAAATCAGACAGCTTATGGCGGGCAGATACGGTAATGATTTTCTGAATGCGGCACTTTTTATTTTCGGCGCTGTGATTTCGGTTGTATGCTCACTTTTCAGAATTCCTTTCGGAAGTCTTATAAGCTTTATCCCTTACGGAATTGCTCTTTACAGAATGCTGTCAAAAGATTACACTAAAAGAAGTGCAGAAAACGCAAGGTTTCTTGAGCTTTCGAAGCCCTGGAGGGATTTTCTTATGAAAAAATTCCGCCAGCTTCAGGATAAGGACCACAGATATTACAGCTGTCCGAAATGTCACAACACTCTCCGTGTGCCCAAGGGCAGAGGAAAAATCAAAATCAGCTGTCCTCACTGCAGCAAAGAATTCATCAAAAGAACCTGATATTTCAGATTGGAAGCATCGCCTTTCGGCGGTGCTTTTTTTGCGGTAAATATTTGTATATTATCACCAAATAAAATCTTTATATTTTATTTCATATTCTATTGAAAAAAATGTCGGATTTTGTTAGAATATACTAAAATCAGTAAACAGTGGAGGGTTGTGCGGATGAAACTTCTTGAAGAGCGTATTCTCAAAGACGGAAAGGTGTTTCCGGGTAATATTCTTAAGGTCGACTCTTTTCTCAATCATCAGATTGATGTGAAGCTTCTTTCTGAAATGGGAAAGGAAATCAAACGGCTTTACGAGGAGTGCGGTGTCAACAAGATTCTCACAATTGAAGCTTCGGGTATCGGTATTGCCTGCATTGTTGCTCAGTATTTCGAATGTCCCGTTCTCTTTGCAAAAAAGACAAAAACAAAGAATATCGCTTCAACTGTTTACAAAACCCAGGTTGAGTCCTTCACACACGGCAGAACTTATGATGTAATTGTGTCAAAGGATTTTATCGGTGAAGGGGATAAGGTTCTTATTATTGACGACTTCCTCGCTGAAGGCAATGCCCTTTTAGGTCTTATTGATCTTTGCAATCAGGCAGGTGCTGAGGTTGCAGGCTGTGCAATTGCGGTTGAAAAGGCTTTTCAGCAGGGCGGAAAAAGAGTGAGAGAGCTTGGTGTGAGAGTTGAATCTCTCGCAAGGGTTGAGTCAATGAGTGACGATTCTCTCACCTTTGTGAAATAAGGAAACAGCCGATATTTTATCGGTAAAATAAAACAAAAAAATGGAGGAAACACAAATGAAAAAATTTCTCGCAATTCTTCTTGCTGCAGTTCTCTGCTTTGCACTTGCAGCTTGCGGCGGCACAGGCAACGAAGAACCCGAAAAGCTCGGCATGAGCGAATCACCCATCGCAGAAGTTGCACTTAATATTGACTACGAAGTTCCCGAAGACTTCAAAATCGGTTTTATCTGCCTTCACGACGAAAACTCAACTTACGACCTCAACTTCCTTAACGCAGTTGACAAGATTCAGGAAGCTCTCGGTCTTACAGACGAGCAGGTTATCGTAAGAGTAAATGTTCCCGAAGGTGACGAATGCTACGTTGCTGCAAAGGACCTTGTAGGCGAAGGCTGTAATATTATCTTCGGTAACTCCTTCGGCCACGAAGATTTCTTAATCAAGGCTGCTAAGGAATTCCCTGAGGTTGAATTCTGCCACGCAACAGGTACAAAGGCTCACACAGAAGGCCTTGACAACTACCACAACGCATTCGCTTCAATTTATGAAGGCCGTTTCCTTGCACGTGTTGCTGCAGGTCTCAAGATCAATGAAATGATTGTAGCCGGCACAATCACAGCTGAACAGGCTAAGATGGGTTATGTAGGTGCTTTCACATACGCTGAAGTTATTTCAGGTTATACATCATTCTATCTTGGTGCTAAGAGTCTATGTCCCTCAGTTACAATGGACGTTCAGTTCACAGGCTCATGGTATGATGCTCCCGAAGAAAAGAATGCTGCTGAAGCTCTTATCGCAAGAGATTGCGTACTTATCAGCCAGCACGCTGACTCAATGGGTGCTCCCGGTGCTTGCGAAGCTGCAGGTATTCCCAATGTATCATACAACGGCAGCACATATGATTCATGCTATGAAACATTCATTATTTCATCAGCTATCAACTGGGCTCCTTACTACAACTACATCATCGGCCAGTATTCAAAGGGCGAAAAGATTGCTGCTGACTGGTGCGGCGGTATCAAGGAAGGTTCAGTAGTTCTCACAGGTATCAACCAGGATGTTGCTGCTGAAGGCACAGCTGACGAAATCAAGGCTGCAGTTGAAAAAATCAAGGCAGGCGAACTTAAGGTATTTGATGCAGCTACATTTACAGTAAACGGTGAAGCTCTTGAAAGCTACAAAGCTGACGTTGATACAGACGCTGCTTTCACACCTGACACAGAAGTTATTGCTGACGGCTACTTCCACGAATCAGAATTCCGTTCAGCTCCTTGCTTCGATCTCAGAATTGACGGCATCAACCTTCTTAACGAAAAGTTCTAAGAATGTTTAATGTTAAGCGGGACACAACCTGTGTCCCGCTTTTTAAAGTTAAAAGCTAAGAGCTGAAAGCTTATGTTTATTTATAACAGGGCCTTTTCAACTTTTAACTTTTAACTTTCATGTTTATCAAAAGGGAGGAATTAAATTTGGAAATCAAACCGGCTATTGAGCTGCAGCATATCAGCAAAGCCTTTGGCGGAAAGGTTGCAAACAAAAATGTAAACCTGACGGTGAACCGTGGAGAAATTCTTTCAATTCTCGGTGAAAACGGCAGCGGTAAAACCACTCTTATGAATATTATCGCAGGTATTTACTTTCCCGATGAGGGCAGAATTTTCATTGACGGAAACGAGGTGGTAATCCGTTCACCAAAGGATGCCTTTAAATATAAAATCGGTATGATACATCAGCACTTCAAGCTTGTTGATGTGTTTTCTGCTACACAGAATATTATTCTCGGTCTTAAAGAAGAGGGCGGCTTCAACTATAAGGCTGCTACCGAAAAGGTAAAGGCTATCTGCGATAAATACGGCTTTGACATAGACCCTCTCAAAAAGATTCACGAAATGTCAGTTTCTGAAAAGCAGACCGTTGAAATTATCAAGGTGCTTTACAGAGGTGCAGATATTCTTATTCTTGACGAGCCCACAGCAGTGCTTACTCCTCAGGAAACACAGAAGCTTTTCAATGTTCTTCGCAAAATGCGTGAAGACGGAAAGTCAATTATAATCATCACTCATAAGCTTCACGAGGTGCTTTCACTTTCAGATAAGGTTGCCGTACTGAGAAAAGGTGAGTATGTAGGTACTGTTATAACTGCCGAAACAGACGAGAGTGAGCTTACCGAAATGATGGTTGGCAAAAAGGTCAGCCTCAACATCGACAGAAGTGAGCCTCAGAACACAGAGGAAAGACTTGTTGTAAAGAACCTCAACTGCGTTGACAGAGAGGGCGTCAAGGTGCTTAACGATGTTTCATTCGCTGCTTATTCAGGTGAAATTCTCGGTATCGCAGGTATTGCAGGCTCAGGTCAGAGAGAGCTTCTTGAAGCAATTGCAGGTCTTCAGAAGGTGAATGAAGGCGAAATTGTATACAATAATCCCAAAACAGGTTCAAGTGACAATCTTCGTGATAAAACACCGATGCAGATAAGAGATCTCGGTGTGCGTCTTTCATTTGTTCCCGAAGACAGACTGGGTATGGGCCTTGTAGGTAATATGGATATTATCGACAATATGATGCTCCGTTCTTACCGTAAGGGCAAGTCAATGTTCCTCCAGAGAAAGGCTCCGAGAGATCTTGCTGAAAAAATCATCAAAGACCTTGAGGTTGTAACTCCTGACGCAAAAACACCTGTAAGAAGACTTTCAGGCGGTAATATTCAGAAAATTCTTGTTGGCCGTGAAATTGCCGCTTCACCCACAGTGCTTATGGCAGCTTATCCTGTAAGAGGTCTCGACATCGGTGCCTCTTATACAATCTACAATCTTCTCAACAAGCAGAAGGAAAAGGGTGTAGCCGTAATTTTTGTCGGTGAAGACCTTGACGTGCTTATTGAGCTTTGTGACAGAATTCTTGTAATCGGTTCAGGCTCAATCACAGGCGTTGTAGATGCAAGAAACACAACAAAAGAAGAAATCGGTCTTCTTATGACAAAAGCAAAAAAGGAAGGAGGAGCAGAATAAATGAAAAAGACAAATTTTCATATTGTAAAGCGTGATGCAGTGCCCTGGCAGTACAGTGTGCTTATCCGTGCAGCAGCTATTATTGCTTCACTTCTTGTTTCTGCAGTAGTAATTACTGTTCTTACAAAGAAAAACCCCATTGAAGTTTACACTTCGATGATTAAAGGCGCCTTCGGCTCAGGTCTCAGAATCTGGAGCCTTGTGCAGAATATTGCAGTTCTTTTGTGTATTTCGCTGGCAGTTACACCTGCTTTCAAAATGAAATTCTGGAACTGCGGTGCAGAAGGTCAGGTGCTTATCGGCGGTCTTGCAACAATATCCGTTATGATGTTCCTCGGTGATACACTTCCCTATCCTGTGCTTATTATTGTGATGCTTCTTGCATCAGTTCTTGCCGGTATTATATGGGCGGTTATTCCTGCGTTCTTCAAGGCGATGTGGAACACCAATGAAACCCTCTTTACACTTATGATGAACTATGTTGCAATTCAGCTCATAGCATTCTTCCTCAAATACTTTGTAAAAAGCGGCTCAGGTATACTTGCTCCTATGCCGGAATACGGTCTGCCTGTTATCGGAGAATATTCATATCTCCTTAATGTAATTATCGTTGCAGTTCTCACAATTCTTGTTTATATCTATCTTAAAAAGACAAAGCACGGCTATGAAATTGCCGTTGTAGGTGAAAGTGAAAATACAGCAAAGTACATAGGTATCAACGTTAAAAAGGTAATTATCAGAACACTTATTGTTTCAGGTGCTCTTTGCGGTATAGCAGGTCTTATTCTTGTTGGCGGCACAAACCACACCATCAGCACAACAACTGCAGGCGGCAGAGGCTTCACAGCAATTATGGTTTCATGGCTTGCGAAGTTCAACCCCATTTATATGGTGCTTACCTCATTCCTTATCGTATTTCTCGAAAAGGGTGCAAGTCAGGTTTCAACAGACTTCCGTCTTCCTCTTGCAATTTCAGATATTGTAACAGGTATCATTCTTTTCTTCATTATCGGTTGCGAATTTTTCCTTCAGTATAAAATACTTGTTTCAAAAAGCGGAAAGGAGAATGACTGATGTTAGCCTTTCTTGTCAGTTCAATAAGACTCGGAATGACCTTCCTTTTCGGTTCAACAGGTGAAACAATCACCGAAAAATCAGGTCACCTTAATCTCGGTATTCCCGGTGTAATGTGCGTAGGCGCTTCCTGCGGATGCTATGCAGAATACCTCTATCTCACAGCAGCAAAATCAAACGCAAATGCTTTTCTTGCAATACTGATTCCTGTTCTTGCCACACTTCTCGGCGGTGCGCTTATGGGGCTTCTCTTCAGCTTCATTACCGTAACTCTCAGAGCAAATCAGAATGTAACAGGTCTTGCTCTCACAACCTTCGGTGTAGGTGTGTCAGACTTTATGATTGCAAGAACAGGTGCTATCTATTCAAGAGGCAGCCGTTACTTCACAATGTCACTTCCTTTTGCAGATGACCTCGGCTGGTTCGGTGAACTCTTCTTTTCACACGGTGTGCTTATTTATCTTGCAATTATTATCGCTCTTGTTTCTGCATTCGTGCTTAACAAAACAAGAATCGGTCTTAACCTTAGAGCAGTCGGTGAAAACCCTGCAACTGCAGACGCAGCAGGTATTAATGTTTCACGCTACAGATATGCTTCAACCTGTATCGGCTGTGCAATTGCAGGTCTTGGCGGTCTTTCATTCATAATGGATTACCTTAACGGTAACTGGGAATACTGCATTGACGCAATCGGCTGGCTCACAATTGCCCTTGTAATCTTCACCGTATGGAAGCCTGATTTTGCAATTATCGGCTCAATCATCTTCGGTGCACTTTACGTTGCAAGCAGTTATATTACAGGTATCAGCTTTGCAAGCAAGGAGATTTTCAAAATGCTTCCCTATGTGGTAACAATCATTGTGCTTATCTTCACAAGCATCAGGGATAAAAAAGAAAATCAGCCTCCCGAAAGCTTAGGTCTTTCATATTTCAGAGAAGACAGATAAAATATAAAAAATTCAAGGTGGTTGCATTCGCAACTGCCTTTTTTTGCATAAAAAATCCACCGCAGCTTTTTCCTGAGATGCGATGGATGTATTTTTATATTTTTACAGAAGCACGGCGCCGTGGTCGCTGCAGTACTTTACAGTTTCTTCGTCCCAGTATGATGACTGAACTTCACCGATGTGCGCCTTTCTGAGGAAGAACATGCACATTCTTGACTGACCGATACCGCCGCCTACTGTGTAGGGAAGCTCACCGTTTAAAAGTGCCTTGTGGAAGGGGAGAGACTTTCTGTCTTCACAGCCGCTTTCTTTAAGCTGCTTTTCCAGAGTTTCCTCGTCAACTCTGATACCCATTGATGAAAGCTCAAGAGCAATGTCAAGAAGGGGATAGTATACGATGATGTCACCGTTAAGTGACCAGTCGTCATAGTCAGGGGCTCTGCCGTCGTGAGGCTTGCCGTCTGAAAGCTTGCCGCCTATCTGCATAAGGAAAATTGCACCGTATTCCTTTACTGCCTCGTATTCACGTTCTTTTCTTGAAAGTGTGGGATACTTTTCTTCAAGCTCACTTGAGGTGATAAAGGTAATGTTTTCGGGAAGAAGGCTTCCGATGAAGTTATATTCCTTTGTTATGTAATATTCAGTGTGACGGAGTGCTGAGTAAATGAGCTTTACTGTCTTTTTGAGAGTCTTCTCATTTCTGTCTTCCTTGCTGATGATTTTTTCCCAGTCCCACTGGTCAACAAAAATTGAGTGGATGTTGTCTGTGTCCTCATCACGTCTGATAGCGTTCATATCGGTGTAAAGACCTTCACCGCACTCAAAGCCGTAATTCTTGAGAGCAAAGCGCTTCCATTTTGCAAGTGAGTGAACAATTTCAAAGTTCTTTCCGCTGAACACATCAAATGAAACGGGTCTTTCCTTGCCGCTGAGATTATCATTGAGACCGCATTCTGAGTCTACAAAAAGCGGTGCTGAAACACGGGTGAGATTAAGTTCAATTGCAAGGTCTCTTTCAAAAAAGTCCTTTACCTTTTTTATGGCTAATTCGGTTTCTCTCAGATTGAGGTGAGAAACATAGTTTTCGGGAATATAAGCTGCCATGTCATAACCCTCCTTAATTTATACCGAACAATTATAACAAATATTTGTGGAGTCTGTCAATACAATATTACAACATTAATCTTATTTACTTTATTGACTTTTAACAGGGGGTGAGATATAATGTTTAAAAGGGTCAGTTTGCAGTTTTTATAATAACTGACATTTTAATTACGGAAGAAAATTGAAAGGAAAAAAACAATGAATACAGTTGACAAAAAGTATGAAGCACTGTTTACCCCCTGGAAAATCGGTAACGTTGAAATCAAAAACCGTATTGTAATGTGTCCTATGGGCGGCACATCACTTTTCGGCTGGTTTGAGCTCGGCGGCTGCCACTTCGATAAGGAAGCTGCAAAGCTTTTCCTTGAAAGAGCAAACAACAATGTAGGTCTTATTATCCCCGGTATCGCACCCTTACGTGATACATTCTGGGGCAAATGGCTCTGGCAGAATCCCAAGATGTTCGAAGAGCTTAAGGAATTCATGGACGAAATTCACAAGACAGGAGCAAAGCTTTTCGTTCAGCTTACAGCAGGTATGGGCCGTTCGTGGGCTATTACCGAGCTGGTTGCTCCCTTACATAAGAACAAGTTCACACGTGCACTTATCAAGCCTATTCTTGATACATCACATGAGCTTGCTTCACCCAGCGAACAGCCTTCACGTTGGGCACACGATATTATCTGCCCCGAAATGACAAAGCATCAGATAGAAGAAATCATCGAAGCTTTTGCAAAAACTGCAAAGCTCTGCCGTGATGCACGTGTTGACGGTGTTGAAGTTCACGCTGTTCACGAAGGTTATCTTCTTGACCAGTTCGCAATTGAATTCTTCAACAAGCGTACTGACGAATACGGCGGTTCATTTGAAAACAGATACCGTTTTGCTGCTGAAGTAGTTAAGGCTATCAAAGAAAGCTGCGGTGACGATTATCCTGTATCACTGCGTTATTCAGTTGAATCAAAAATGAAGGGCTTCTGCGAAGGCGCAATGCCCGGTGAAGAATATACTGAAGTTGGCCGTGCAATGCCCGAATCAGAAAAGGCTGCAAAGTATCTTCAGGATATGGGCTACGATATGCTCAACGCTGACAACGGTACATATGACTCATGGTACTGGGCTCATCCTCCCATGTATATGCCTCAGAACTGTAACCTTGAAGATGTAGCACACATCAAAAAGTTCGTAGATATTCCTGTTGTTTGTGCAGGCCGTATGGAACCCGATGTTGCTTCTGAAGCAATTGCAGAAGGCAGAATTGACGGTGTAGGTGTTGCACGTCAGTTCCTTACAGACCCCGAATGGATCACAAAGCTTATTGAAAACAGACTTGAGGATATCAAGCCCTGTATCTGCTGTCACAGCGGTTGCTTCAACTTCTCATCATCAAAGGGTCATGCAAATACTCAGGACCTCTTCGACACAATGGGCCTTGCTCGTTGCGCTCTTAACCCTGAAACAATGCAGTCAAAGAAATATAAGATCAAGCCCGCTAAGAAATCAAAGAAGGTTGTTGTTATCGGCGGCGGTATCGGCGGTATGGAAGCAGCTATCGTTTGTGCTAAGCGTGGCCACAAGGTAACTCTCTATGAAAAGAGTGACAAGCTCGGCGGTGTATTTATCGCAGCTGCAGCTCCCTCATTCAAGGAGAAAGACCGTGATCTCATCAAGTGGTATATCCGTGAGGTTGCCAAGCATCCCATCGAAGTCAAGATGAATACAGAGGTTAAGGATATCGCTTCTCTGGGTGCTGACGAGGTTATCGTTGCAACAGGCTCAAAGGCAAGAAAGATTCCCGTTAAGGGTGCTGAAACTGCAATTGAAGCAGTTGATTACCTTCTCGGCAACGCAGAAGTAGGCGAAAACGTAACAATCATCGGTGGCGGTCTTACAGGCTGTGAAATCGCTTATGATCTTTATCTCAGCGGCAAGAAGCCCACAATCGTTGAAATGCAGGATGACCTTATCACAACTCCCGGTGTTGCTCTTGCAAACACAAGCTATCTCCGTGACTTCTTCAAGACATACAAGGTGCCCGTACATCTTGAAACAGGTCTTACAGAAATCAAAGACGGTGCAGTTACAGTAAAGGATAAGGACGGCAAGGTATTCGATATTCCTGCTGATTCGGTTATTATGTCAGTCGGTTATGTTCCCACTCCCGTTGCTGAAAAGAGCAAGCACGTTCACGTAATCGGTGACGCTGCTAAGGTAGGTAACCTCCGCACAGTTATCTGGGGCGCATGGGACGTAGCAATGAAGCTGTAATAGAAAAAATTCAGGCATCGGACAGATATAAAATATTTGTCCGGTTGCCGTTATCTGAAAGTAAAGGAGAAGATTATCATGATTTTAACTCAGGAACAAGAAGCTATTCTCAACGGCTCAAAAGGCGAGACAATGGCTAAGGTTATGAAAACCCTTGTTATGTACGGTGAAGCTTTCAATGCTGAAAAGCTTGTACCTATCACTTCAAAGAACAACCACCTTGTAACATCATTCGGTCTTAAGGTTATGTCACCTGTATATGACCTTATGCAGACTCTTCTTGATGCAGGTGTTGTTTCAGGTCAGAAATTCTCAGTTGACCCCAGACCTCTTGATAAGAACGTTCCCGCAAACTTCCTTCAGAACCTTATTTTCAACAAGTTCATGTACACAAAGCAGGACTTCTATGAAAAGCAGCTGAAGGATCTCGGCCTTATGGATAAGGATGCTTTCACATGCACCTGCTATATGGACGAAGTGGGCAACAAGCCGCAGAAGGGCGATGTTGTTTCATGGGCAGACTCAAGTGCTGTTGTTTATGCAAACTCAGTTCTCGGTGCAAGATGTAACCGTAACTCAGGTATTATCGATATTATGGGTTCAATCGTTGGTTATGTACCTTACTTCGGTCTTCTCACAGACGAAGGCAGAAAGGCTACATGGGTAATCAAGGTTGAAACCACAAAGAAGCCTGAAGCTCAGCTTCTCGGTTCAGCAATCGGTATGAAGGTTATGGAAGATGTTCCCTATGTAGTCGGTCTGGACAAATGGATCGGTACGGAACTGAATGATGCTGCCTGTGCCTATCTGAAGGATTTCGGTGCGGCAACGGCTTCCAACGGCGCTGTCGGTCTGTATCACATTGCCAACCTTACGCCGGAAGCAGTGGAGCTGGGAGAGGGCCTGATTGCGGAAGGTGCCAGAGAATACATCATTGACGATGCCGAACTGGAACGGGTAAAGAACAACTATCCCGTGATCTGGAAGAATCCCGACGCCGCGCCCAAGCTCTGCTTTGAAGTCGGAGG
>JAZRJR010000062.1:0-9823 GCA_045645885.1 Acutalibacteraceae bacterium
TGGAATAAAAACTTTTTATATCAGAATGACTCCTTGTCGGTTTTACTGAAGTGAAGCTCTTTCATACCCTCCACCTCATCGCAAATTGCTTTGAGATTGCAGGTATCACAATCAAAGTTTACGCTGTTCATAATATGGTTCAGTGTCTGTGTTATGGCGTGATTTCTCTCTGCAATTCTTTCGGTCTCGTTGTAATCTGCACCGTCTGCAGTAATAAATATAACCCTGACACCTTTGACCGACGGAATTTCTTTGTAGTTTTTAATCAGCAAAGACCCGATTTTTTGAAAAGAAATACCGCTTTTCAGTGCCTGCTTTGAAACACGTACAGCCTCTTTATGTGAGCGTGAGGTGCTTCGCATCATATAACCGTCAGGGAATGTATGGTATTTCACATAGTCAATCTTTTTAATCAGATTATATGACTTCTGCTCATCACCGCTGTCCTCAATCTGCACAAGACAAATCCGTGCAAAGCTCCGACTGTCCTTTATTGCTTCAAGGTCGTCACCGACAACAACTACCGAGTCAGAAATGTCCGATGATGTGACAAGATTGAAGCCGACACCCTCGAGCTCGTATGCTGTGTCGCGCCGTAAGATTACTTGCGTCTGACCGGCATCGCACCAAGGCTCACACAAGGACAATTCTTTCCTTCTGAAGGGCAATATCAAGTTTTCTGTTTCAGCAATCAACGAATCAAAAAATTTCATCAGAGCTTCTTATCCCTTTTCATTGTGTCGTAATGCTTACCGAGCAGGTCGTAAACCTTGCGGATAAGCTTCATATCAAGATTGAAGAAATAGATTATAAACGTAAGAACAAAAAGTGCAAGGATAACACCGAGAATTATAAAAATAATTTCCATCTTATTTATCCATTCCCTTCTGACGTGCATATTCAGCTGCACCGAGTGCACCCATCAGCTGAGGGTCAGTTGAAAGCTCGACAACCTTAATTTTAAGCACCTTTTCAATAGCTTTTTTTAGTCCGTCATTCTTTGCACAACCGCCTGTGAGAGTGATACTGTCTGTTGCACCTGCTTTCTTTGCCATAACAAAGCATCTCTTTGCAACAGCAAGCTGAATACCTGCAGCAATTTCATCCATAGGCTTTCCTTCACCGACAAGCGAGATAACCTCACTCTCGGCAAAAACAGTACACTGAGCTGTGATGGGAATAGTGTTTTTTGCCTGAAGAGAAAGCTTTGAAAACTCAGGAAGAGTCATTTCAAAAGCATTTGCCATAGCTTCATAGAATCGGCCTGTACCTGCAGCACATTTATCGTTCATTGCGAAGTTTTTAACAGTACCGTCTGTATCAATTGAGATACCCTTAACGTCCTGTCCGCCGATATCGATAATAGCCTTAACCTCGGGATTTGTAACGTGAACACCCATAGCGTGACAGCTGATTTCCGAAATATTTTCGTCTGCAAAGGGCACCTTGTTTCTGCCGTAGCCTGTACCGATAAGATAAGTGAGCTCTTCTGCAGAATTAAGACCGTCTACCTGTGCAACAGCGTCAGCGAGTGCAATTTCAGCACTTGCAACGGGGTTGATTTTACTTCTGTTTGTGACCTTGGCAACAATTTTGCCGTTTTCATCAAGAATAATGCATTTTGTATATGTTGAGCCGACGTCACATCCGCCAAAATATTTCATAAATTTCTTCTCCTTTACCAAGCTAAGTCGTCTTCAAAATCAACAAGTGTGGGATCAAGCGGTTCTTCCTGAAGAACAGTTTGCATATATTTGTTGACCTGGTCGCGCATTTCTCGTCTCGAAATTGTTCTCGGATCCATAAGGTCCTGCTTGACCCAGATGAAATTGATATTGCGTTCTCTTGCCTGATCGTCAAAGATACCTGCAAGTCCGTCCATACCCTTACACGAAATCTGGTCATACATAATAACCGTGTCCGCACCGTACTCTTCAACTATACGCCAGAGCTCGTCAACAACATTTCTGTAACCGCCCTTTGTGTGCTTACGCATAATTGAACGCTGATATGTTTTGGCAACATCCTTGAGTGCCTGCTCCTTATCCTCGGTGTTGTATTTGATATAGGAAATCATTGTTTCCATATCCATAACAACATTCATACCCCAGCAGTTTTCAAGCCAGTTTGCAAAGCTCGTGTAGTAGTTTGCAGGACAACTCCATACAACTGCGCGGTGGCGCATCTCTTTGGAAACGGGTTCCTTTTTCTCATAACCCTTGAGCATAAGCTTGTTGACCTTCTTATCAACCTTAAGGAAACGCTTATCAACACCGCCCGAAAGATTGAAATAGTAGATTCTGTAAAGCCAGAATGCTGCGCCTGTCATCTGCGGATAATCTGTTTTGTTTATATCCCATTTTTCAAGCTCATATTCAAGCTGTTCGTTGGAGGTTTCAAGAGCCTTGAAGAATACGTCCCAGTCAAACTTCTCGCCTGTCTGCTCTTCGATAAATTTAATAAGCTCTTTTACCTCTTCAACAGCATATTCCTGAACATCTTCATCGTTATAACGAAGCGGTATATTGAAAAGATGAACGGGAAGATTGAGTCTGCGGTCAAGGAAGGTTGAGTTCATAACCGAGCCGTCGCACGGCATATTTGTTGCAACCATACAGCAACCCATTTTCGGATAATCGTCATCGATTGCAACACCTGCTTCAGCAGAGGGAAGAGGACAAACGTCCGCAGGTACACCGAAGCTTTCCGTAACCTCGAGGTAAGGCGGAGTTATCTGCTGGTCAACCATTGATGTAAGGAAAATGGGAATAGTCTGCAACGGAACAACCTTAAGATTCGGGAAACCCGAGAAGATTTCGTTCGGAATAATTTCGTCCGTTAGAACAATCTTTTTTGAAAGCTTGTTGTTCGGATTGATTTTTTCGTCAGCAACAAAGGAAGTGTGAATAAGTCCTGTTGCGTGCTTAACAATCATATTGAAATGCAGGTGAACGATGCGCAGGTGTGTGCCCCTGAGTCCTGCGGTGTGTCTGTCGATAAATGAAGGTGTAGAGAGATAGGATGCCATCCAACGGTATTTCCACAATCCCTTTACCGTTGATATCGGCGCCTTGAGCACCATGACTATCATATCCTTCCAGGTTACAAGCCAGCGATAGTAGTCATACATCGTATCCTTGAAGCCGCGCCATTCTCTGTGCCTGAGCAGAGCCTTGCGGTCATCGCTGTAAAGCTTACCGAAGTCAGCCATTTTCCTTCGCCTGCCTTTCCTTCTGGATTTTCTTGATTTCAAGGCTTTCAACAAAAGCCTGAACGCGTGTACGCAGCTGTCCCGAAGCGGAAGCGGTATACTGTCTGTCAACCGCGGCGGTGGGTACACCGTAGTCGTTACTCATAACGTATGAAGCAAGTGCTCTTTCGTAGCCCCAGTATTCGCAGAACTTGAGCTGTTCGTACATAACACCGTCTGCATGATAATCGTCAACAAGCTTTTTAACGTAATCCCTGCGTTCCTGAACCTTTTCGTGGCTCATATAACGGGGACACTGGCTTGTTTTAAGGTAATGCAAACAAATCTGTGTGAGCACATCCTCATCGGGATTGATTTTTATTTCTTCTCTGCCGGGCATAGCACCGAAGCAGTATCTGTCCGCAACAACCAATGCACCGCTGTCTTCAATAAGTGCGGTAAAATCGGGGTCATCCATCTCCGAGCCGACAACAACTATCTTAGCCCTGAAATTCTTTTTTGCATCAGGCTCTCTTGTCCTTAGCTCTTCTGCGGTTTCACGGAGCTTCGGCAGAATAAGTGATTTGGGACAGCAATATGTAACAAGATTAAGAATATGATACTCGTATCCTGTTATTCTCGGATTATCCTCTTTTCTGTATTCGCCGATTTCCGTTATAAGACGGCAGACCTCGTTGTGTTCTTCAACAGCCTTGAGCAACGCCGCATCGGATGTATCAACACCGTAAACCTCGGTCATTTTGTTGAGGATTTTGTTTCTCGTCTGTGTAACATAGTGCTTGACAGTGTGGTCAGCAATTTTGAACGGCATATCAAGAAAGCTCAGGAAAAACTTGTCATTTTCAACAAGCTTGAGAAGTTCAAAATGCTCTGCCGCCCTGTTCATTTCGGAGCAGGTTTCACTTGCAAGAAGTGCGTTGAGGAAATTGTATCCGCCCTCAATTGCTCGCTCAAGAATAGCCTTTGAAAAACCGCAGAGGAAGGCACTCATATAGTATGTAGCAATATCCATTGAGCCCGTGCGCGGTGCACGGAGTCTGACGGAAAAGCAGTTTCCGCAGTTGAGCAAAACCTCGGGGATATGGTAGCAGGTATAGCCGAGTGCTATTCCGCCTTCGTTTTTTGCCTGCTGTACAAGGGCGTTGTTTGCTTCCTGAAGCAGGTTTTCAAATTCATAAAGATGTTTTAAATCTCTCACTTTAAAATCTCCATTTCAATAAGGGCTCTTTTCGCACCCTCAACAACATTTGAACCATCGGGAAGTTTGGTAATATTCTTACCCTCAATATCGTAGATTGCAAGATTTGAATCAGTAGAAATGTATGACAAAACAGGAATTCCGTTTGTGTCGATATAAGGAATAACGCTTTCGTCCGGGATTCTGTTGACAATTGCACCGATTTTCTTGTACATAACAAGTTCATCAGCAACACTCTTGATGGTTGAAATAACCTGCGTTCCTTTTTTGCTTGCGTCTGTGATAAGAAGCAGATGCGTAACCTTTTCCATAACGCGGCGGTTAATCTGCTCAATGCCTGCCTCACCGTCAATAACGACAAAGTCAAACTCATTTGAAAGTATGCTTATTACTTCCTTGAGGTAGGTATTGATTTTACAGTAACAGCCTGCACTTTCAGGTCTGCCGACAGCAATGAAAGCAAAGCCGTCGGTTTCAACGAGTGCATCAAAGATTTTGTATCTTGCATCGCCGAGCAATTCGATTGCCGCCTTTGTCTGTCCGTCTTCAACGGTTTCAACAATCTCCTTGCGGATATCGTCAATAGTCATTTTAACATCAATGCCGAGTGCAGTTGAAAGTCCTACTGCAGGGTCCGCATCAATGGCAAGTATCTTTTTGTCGGGATAAGCCTCCACGAGCAGCTTTACGATTGCGGCTGAAATTGAAGTTTTACCGACACCGCCCTTGCCCGAAAGAGCTATTATTGTTGCGTTTTCTTTCATCTTTTTGTCACTCCTGAAAATTTGTCATATATAATATAACACAAGTTTACTTTTTCTTCAATCATAACCCAAAATTTTACGACATTTAAAGACATTGAAAACAGTAGCTTTAGTGTGGTATACTGTACGTATCTTAATTATAAGCAAGAGGTTGCGATGGATAAGAAAGAAATTGCATCGTTTTTCGATTCACTTGCTGAATCCTGGGACGGAGAAATGATAAAAAGTCAATGGAAAATTGACCGGATACTCAGTATTGCTGAAGTAACTCAGGGCAAGAGCGTACTTGACGTTGCTTGCGGAACAGGCGTGCTTGTCCCCGATTACATAAGCAGAAATGTCCGTAAATATGTGGGTATTGATATTTCACACAATATGATAGAAATTGCTAAAAACAAGTTTTGGGGTTACGGAAACATCAGTTATATTTGTGAAGATGCAGAAACATATAAATTTTCAGAAAGCTTTGACTGTATTGTCATCTACAACGCATTTCCGCATTTTGCAAACCGCACTCTTCTTTTCGAAAATCTGTCGGCACATCTCAACGATAGAGGACGCATCACGATTGCTCACGGTATGAGCAGAGAGGATCTGACCCGTCACCACTCCGGCAGAGCGGAATCGGTTTCGACCATTCTCCCCGAGATAAGTGAATTAAAAGAAATTATGAAACCGTATTTCAATATCGACACCTGCATTTCTGATAACGATATGTATGTAATCTCAGGAACAAAGCTGTGATTTATAACACTTTATCACTTTAAAGTGTTGACATTTGGTTTTTTTGTGTGGTACAATCCATTTGGAATCGTGAAATACATATTTTCAGGCTGGTGGGGTTGTTTTTCGGCTCGGCAAAAGTGTCGGTGATACTGAAAGTACAGTATCAAGTGGTCAAAAGCGGTCTTTTTCCCCTGTCCCGACTTTTAAAAAAGCTTGATTTTACGCGGTTTTATAAAATTTAAAATAATGAACTTAAGTGAGTGGGAATAATTTTATATAACAAAGCACTTCAGTAAACAAACAACCGAGATCTAATGATCTCGGTTGTTTGTTTTTATACTTCAGAACACCTTACAACAATTCTGCTGACACCTCGGTATGTACAAGTGTACAGAATAAGATCGTCTCCCGTATCCTTTACTTTATCGGAATCGGACGGTTGCAGGATTTCGACCGATGTGACGGTGTAAGATTTTTTCTCGCCTTCCATATCAGTGAAAGAAACTGCAGATCCGATATCAAGTCTTCCGAGATATCCGAAGTGACTTCGGTAATTATGTGCGGCGATAACAAGATTATCTGTTTTTGTTGAACCGTAATAGCGGCAGGGAGCTATTTTCAGCCGTCCCTGATCCAGCTCAGACATAACAGGAAGATCGATTTTCAGGTCAGGCACAGAAATATATCCGATATATCCGTATCCATTGATGTCAACAACCTTCATTTCCTTATCAAACGGGTCAACATCACCTGACTGATTGCTGTTGATTTCATCTGCAATAGAGCTCATCAAAGCATCTGCCTGCTCCTTGGCTCTACGGCTTTCGTAATTGTTGTAAACAAGGAGAGCTGCCGAGCAGAAAATGAGAATCAGTCCTATCGTTATAAGCGAAACGCCGACTTTTCTCTTCATACAATTGCTCCCCTTTCTGTTTATTCGTTTTCTTTTTTACCAAAATTCAGTACAGCCCAGCCGATGCTGAAGAGTAAAAGTCCTGCGACTGTAAAAACAGGTATCGGCCAATTGAGCTGACCCGTATCAGCGAGGTCATCCTTACCGTCGTCATCTTCTTCGTCATCTGACGGTCGGGTTGTTCCCTCCCCCGGTTCAGTACCCGGTTCGGTTGTACCTTCTTCGTTATACTTGTTGATGATTGTAACTGTGTTAGACGAGGTTTCGTAAGAAACCGTATATCCTTCAGGAACAATCGATTCAACAACATTCCACACGTGATTTTTAGAAAGATCGTCCCAACGGTAATGCCAGTTGTTTTCTTCGTTAAGCTCGATTTTTGCATACTCCTTAAAATCTCGAAGTAAGACAACTGTAATGCTGTCGGGGATAGCCTTGTCTGTTTCCCACTTTTTCACAACGCTGATATAAGTGTCCTTTCCGTCTTCGTCAGTATCACCATTGATTTTCGGACTTGCATCCACTTCATATATCCACTGTTTGTTTTCGTGATCGTATTCAGGAACACTGATAATAAACGGAGAAGCATTACAACGTTCTTCTGCATCCTGTAACGGCACAATAAGATATAATCCGGGAATAAGATTATCAAAAACAATCACACCGTTTTCATCTGTACTTTTTTCAGTAAATTCAAGTGAACGTGATGCTGCAAAGAAAGCCAGATGTATCGGCAAGTACGAATCCTGAAGATCTTTCAGGTCAACATTTGCTTCACCGTACGGAGGAACAAAATCAAAGTCTATTCTGTCAGCCTTCTCGTATGCCTTAGCAAAGAAATACAGTCTGAACTTCATATCGGCAATCGGAGTGCCTGTCTGCGTATCCTTGATATTAAGGGTAATGCTTCCGTGTTTGTCGGGATTTGCTGTGGCAGTTATGGAAAGCGTAAGAGTTAACATCAGGAAAGCCATAACTGATGCAACAACTTTTACATAGCTTTTAGTTTTCATTTTTCCGCCACCTTTCTGTTTTATTATTCATTATCTTTGTTTTCGCTTTTCTTCTGGTTTTCGTTTTTCAAAGCGGCATTCTTTTTCTTTTCCTTAGAAGATTTGACCATAAGGAAAATGAGGAGAGCACCGAGGATCGGAGCTGCAACGGCAGGCGTTACGATAAACGGATCAATCTGATATGCCTCGGTAATGACATTGATTTTCTTCTCTTCTTCAATGTTTTCAATTCTCGTACCTCGCACGAGCATACGGTGAGTATTAATTCCGTAAGGGGTACAGGTTACAAGGGTACAGTAGTCCTGTCCTTTTTCAACATAAAGGTCATTAATCTGGTTCGGCAGAACAATAAGCACCTGATCAACCTGATATGTGATTGTACGGTCAAGGATTGTTATTGTAAATATATCTCCGACCTCAACCTTATCGAGGTTGGTAAACAGCTTTGCAGACGGCAGACCTCGGTGTGCAGAAAGTACACTGTGGGTATTTACACCGCCGACAGGAAGACTTGAGCCTTCCATATGACCGACTGCGGAGTTCAGAACCTTGTCACTGGTTCCGTGGTAAATGGGAAGCTGAATCTTAATCTTTTCAATCGTGAGGTAACCCATCATTCCGTCTCCGTTGACGTCGAGAGTGGAATAATAATGGTCATCCAGCTCGCCGTATCCGACAAAAGGAAACGAAATCTTTCTGAGCTTACGGTTATAATCGTCTGCCTTATCAAAATATTCCTGAAAATCTTCGGGAGTAAGGTCGACAATCAAGTCATCATAGTTCATAATTGCCTGAGATTGTCTTTTCTCGTTCCAGAAATCACTTATAGTTGGATAAAGCAAGACACACAAACCAATGAAAAAGATAGCAACCAGAGCTATAGTTGAGCTCAGACCGCTTTTCTTTTTCTTGTTCTTTGTCTTTTTTACTTTTTTCTTTGTGTTTTCTTTCATAATATATCTCTTGATTCTTTTAAAATTTTCAGCGCCACAACCGACCTTCGGTAACAGCGGTCAAAACTTTAATTGTATTTTCGCGATTACCCCTACCGGCAGGGGGCCGCTAGGGGATTTGAGTTTTTACTGTGCAGCATTTGCCGCGGGAATCTTATGATTCTTCGGAGTTATCAGAATCTTCTGATTCCTCAGAACCGTCCGATTCTTTATCCTTTCAAGCAAATGTAGCCATTCTCTTCTTTGAAACAAGAATTACGAATGCTGCAAGCATAAGGAGACCGCCAACGATGTAGAAGATTGTTGTACCGATGCCACCTGTTTCAGGGAAGAGACCACCGGTCTTATTTTCTACTTCAATTGTTGCGGGTTCTGCATCATTGATTTCATACTCAGCTTTAAGAGCTGCGTCATCATATGTGCTTGTGATAACTACGTCAAGATCCTCTGCAAGCTTGTTATAGCCTTCGGGAGCACTAACTTCGTGAAGGGCGTATGTGCCTTCGTCAAGGCCAACGATGATAAACTTACCTTTTGCATCAGTTGTGATGTCTGTGATTGTGCCTTCAGCATCTACCTTATATGTAGGAACTGCAGCGCCGTTAACAGCTGAGAACTTGATAGGATCGCCGTTCTTGTCGAGGAGCTGGAATACAGCACCTGCAAGAGTTACTTGCTGGTCACCGTCCATTGTGTACTTCAAAACATCCATTTCCCATGTGTATGTAGATGTCTTGTGCTTCTGTGTTTCCCACTCGTTCTTTTCGCCTACTGAAAGGTAAACTTCGTTGTCGTTACCGTCTTCTTCGCCGATTGTTGCATCCTCGTTAAGAGTAGCTGAGTAGTAAACTGTGATTGTGTCGTCCTGTGCAAGAGTTTCGATGTAGCTGTCTTCGAAAACGATATCAAATGTGTGATCGTCGTCAGGAGAAACAACTACTGTGTAGTCAGATGCGTCAACAGGACCATTCTTGTCTTCTACACGTACAGAATCAGGATCAAATGTGAGACCTGCTTCCATAGTATCGTGCATGATGTAGTTAAC
>JAZRJR010000063.1:0-59528 GCA_045645885.1 Acutalibacteraceae bacterium
GGTCAACGATGAGCTTCATTTCGTGGATACATTCAAAGTAAGCGTTTCTGGGATCGTAGCCTGCTTCAACAAGAGTTTCATAGCCAGCCTGCATAAGTGCACATACACCGCCGCAAAGAACAGCCTGCTCACCGAAGAGGTCTGTTTCTGTTTCAGTTCTGAAGTTTGTTTCAAGAACGCCTGCTCTTGCACCGCCGATACCGAGAGCATATGCAAGACCGATATCCCATGCATCACCTGTAGCGTCCTGTTCAACAGCGATAAGACAGGGAACACCCTTGCCTGCCTGATATTCGCTTCTTACTGTGTGACCGGGGCCCTTGGGAGCAACCATGATTACGTTGATGTCCTTTGAGGGCTTGATGCAGCCGAAGTGAATGTTGAAGCCGTGAGCGAATGCAAGTGTCTTGCCTGCTGTCATGTAGGGCTCAATGTCTTCCTTGTAAAGCTTAGCCTGCTTTTCGTCGTTGATGAGAATCATAACAACGTCAGCGTTCTTAGCAGCTTCAGCAGCAGTCATAACCTTAAGGCCCTGTCTTTCAGCCTTTGCCCAGCTCTTGCTGCCTTCGTAAAGACCAACGATAACATCTACGCCGCGGTCTTTAAGGTTGAGTGCGTGTGCGTGACCCTGTGAGCCGTAACCGATAATTGCAACGGTCTTTCCGCTGAGCTTCTGAAGGTCACAATCCTGCTGATAAAAAATTCTTGCCATAATTATTACCTCTTTCTGATTTTTACGTTTGCATATGTTTTTGAATATTATTTGTTATGTATTATAATTTCGGAGCGAAGCGTTACAATCACCAAACCTTACCTTGCCGTCCCTTTTAAGGGAAGGTGGCACACGCAGTGTGACGGAAGGGTTCCATAACTCCACACTCCACACTTCACACTTTAAAAAAGTGTTACTTTTCTGATTGTTGAAGCACCCTTTGAAAGCGAAACAATACCTGTTCTGCAGATTTCAAGGATGTTGTAATCCCTCATAAGATTGATGAAATCGTCAATTCTTCTGCTGTCAGCCGTAAGCTGAAAAACCATTGACTCTCTTGTATAGTCGATAGTCTTTGCTCTGAAGGCATCGGCTGCGGCACGGATTTCATCTCTTACATCGGGTGTGTTCTCCATTTTGATAAGGAGAAGCTCTCTGCTTACTGATGTTGATGAATCAATCTCTTCAATTGAAATTACATCGGGAAGCTTGTAAAGCTGATTTACCATCTGGTCTTTTGCAAGCTTTTCACCGTCAAACACAACGGTGATTCGTGAAACCTCTTTTGATTCCGTTTCACTTACCGTAAGACTTGCGATGTTGAACTGTCTTCTTCTGAACATACTTGTAACACGGTTAAGCACACCGAACTGGTTATTTACAAGCACTGCTACTGAAAATCTTTCCATATCAGTCACCAACCTTTACAATAATGTCGTCCATTGAGCCTCCAGGAGGAAGCATGGGAAGAACAAATTCGTCTTTGTCAATAATGCACTCAACGAGGTAAGGACCGTCACTGCTGAAGGCTCTTTGGAGGGCCTTGTCAAGCTCTTCGGGAGAGGTGACTCTCTCACCTTTTGCACCGAAGGCTTCAGAGAGCTTTACAAAGTCGGTCTTTCTGTCAAGAACAGTGTTTGAAAAATGCTTTTCAAAGAAAAGATTCTGCCACTGTCTTACCATACCCAGCACACCGTTGTTGAGAAGAAGAATTACAAGAGGTACATTCTCCTTTACTGCGGTTGCCATTTCGTTAAGGCACATTCCGAAGCTGCCGTCACCTGTTACAAGAACGGTTCTTTCCTTTGTAGCCATTGAAGCGCCGATTGCAGCGCCCATACCGAAGCCCATTGTGCCGAGACCGCCGCTTGAAATGAATCTGCGAGGCTTTCTGAAAACGGCATTCTGTGCAGTCCACATCTGATGCTGACCTACATCGGTAGCAATAGGTGTGTTTTCAGAAAGATGCTTGTTGAGGGTGAGAATTGCATTTCTCGGTGTCATACCCTCACGGCTGTCGAGAGTGTCCTTTTCCTCTTCTCTGAACTGAGAGAGCTTTTCATTCCATTGGGGATTTTTCTTCTCCTTGAGCAAGGGAAGAAGCTTTATGAGAGTTTTCTTTATGTCGCCACGAAGACCGTGTTCAACATTTACTGTTTTTGAAAGCTCTGCACCGTCAATGTCAATATGTACAATTTTTGCCTTTGTTGCAAATTTTGAACGGTTACCCGTAACTCTGTCGTTGAATCTTGCACCGAGGGCAATAATAACATCAGCGTTGTGCATAGCCATTGATGAAGCGTAATGTCCGTGCATACCCTGCATGCCCAGATATCTCGGATGGTCTGTGGCAATTGCTGAAAGTCCCATCATTGATGAGCCTATGGGTGCATCGATTTTTTCTGCGAGAGCGAGCACCTCTTCTTCAGCTTCACTTGAAAGAAGACCGCCGCCTATATAGATATAAGGCTTTTCGGCTGAGTTGATGCACTTTGCAGCTTCCTCAATTCTGATATCCTTTGCACTCTGTCTTTCATCAGCTACAACAGGCTCTTTAGTGACATATTCACATTTTGCAATCTGAATATCCTTGGGTACGTCAATAAGTACAGGACCGGGTCTGCCTGAAGAAGCGAGACGGAAGGCCTCTCTTATGGTGTCTGCAAGGTCGTTTATATCACCAACAAAGAAATTGTGCTTTGTGATGGGAAGAGTGATACCTGTGATATCAATTTCCTGAAAGCTGTCAGTACCTATCTGTGAGCTCATTACGTTGCCGGTAATTGCAACAAGGGGAACAGAGTCAAGATAAGCTGTTGCAATGCCGGTTACAAGGTTTGTTGCACCGGGGCCTGAGGTTGCAATTACAACACCGGGCTTGCCCGTAGCTCTTGCATAGCCGTCAGCTGCGTGAACTGCACCCTGCTCGTGAGCAGTGAGGACGTGCTTCAGTTCATCTCTGTATTTATAAAGCGAATCGTAAACGTGGATAATCTGACCGCCGGGATAACCGAAAACGGTTTCGATTCCCTGGTCGATGAGTGATTTAACGATTATATCCGCACCGGATAATATCATGCCGTCACTCCTTTCTTATGCTTTGAGTTTCGTGTTTTAAGCGAGTTCTGTGATTGTTTCAATTTCAACAAGAACATCCTTGGGAAGCTCTTTTACTGCAACGCATGAACGTGCAGGCTTGCCTGTGAAATATTCAGCGTAAACCTCATTGAAAGCAGCAAAGTCGCTCATATTCTTGAGGAAGCAGGTTGTCTTTACAACCTTTTCAATTGATGTGCCTGCTTCTGTAAGAACTGCAACAATATTGTCACATACCTGCTTTGTCTGACCCTTGATGTCTTCTGCTTCAACTGCGCCTGTCTTGGGATTGATGGGAATCTGGCCTGAAGCGAAAAGAAGATTGCCGCATGCAATTGCCTGAGAATAAGGTCCGATTGCAGCAGGTGCGTTCTCTGTAAAAATAACTTTACTCATAGTTTTACTCCTTATTTAAAAGCGATATTTTCCTATCATAATTTTATTCTGTTAATTATACTCTTCTTTTTGCTAAATTGCAACACATTAAAGCGGAAAAAACCAAAAAGTTATTGAATATTCTGACATTATAATGTAAAATTACAGAGTAAAGGCTGTAATGTGAGGTGAAGGTATGAACAGATATACCGAAAACGCAAAGAGATTGCTTCTTGAAAATGATTCGGCTCTTGTTTATTGCAACGAGAATGAAGTGAATACTTCCGATATAAGAGGTGTTCTCCGCCTTGTGCTGATGGTGAAAGAGCAAAGAACAATGAAAGGCTTTTACTGTGCTGACAAGGTGGTGGGTAAAGCCGCTGCTTTTATGTATGCCATACTGAAGCCTGAGGAGCTTTATGCCTTTGTGCTTTCTGAAAAGGCTGAACAGGTTCTTGTAAAATATAAGGTGAACTATTTCTTCGGTGAAAGAGTGCCTGCAATAATCAACCGCAAGGGTGACGGCTTCTGCCCTATGGAAACGGCAACGGAAAAAGCAGAAAGCCCTGAAGAAGCTCTTGAGCTTCTGAAAGAAAAGCTTAACCTCAGCGATGAGCCCTCAAAGGCAGAATGGGTGGAAGCACCCATTTTAAAAGAATGTTAACCCATTTGTGAAATTAATACCGTATAATAGGCGGGAATAAAATAAACGGAGAGCTGATTAATAATGCGTAAAACCAAAATTGTATGTACCATAGGCCCTGCATGTGCAGATGAAAAAACACTTTCAGAGCTTTGCCTTGCAGGTATGAATGTTGCAAGACTGAATTTTTCTCACGGCTCACATGAGGAGCATCTTGAAAAAATCAACACTATCAAAAAGGTGAGAGAAAAGCTGAATCTTCCTATTGCTATAATGCTTGACACAAAAGGACCCGAATACAGAATCGGCATGTTCAAAGACGGCAAGGCTATGCTTTCAAAGGGTGACACCTTTACTTTCAGATGCACAGAAAGTCTTGGCGATGAAAAGGGCGTTTCAGTAAACTACGAGGATCTTTATAAAGAAATGAAAAAGGGTGATAAAATCCTCGTAAATAACGGACTTCTTATTTTTGAAGTTGAGGAAATTGTTGGCACTGACGTAATTACAAAGGTAATTGCAGGCGGTGAAATTTCCAACCGAAAGAGCATGAGCTTTCCTGATAAGGTGCTTAAAAAGATTTATCTCAGTGAGCAGGACAAGAGTGACATCAGATTCGGTCTTGAAAACGATGTTGATTTCATTGCTTGTTCATTCGTATCATGCAAGCAGGATCTTCTTGATGTGAAGAATTTTATCAAGAATGAGTGTCCGAAATGCGATGCAGACATCATTGCAAAAATTGAAAACCGCTCAGGTGTGGATAACATTGAGGAAATCTGCAGCGAGTGTGACGGTATAATGATTGCAAGAGGTGATATGGGTGTGGAAATACCCTTTGAACAGCTTCCCGCAATTCAGAAAAATCTTATTACAAAGTGCCGTCTTCTGGGTAAAAGAGTAATCACTGCAACAGAAATGCTTGAGAGTATGATTCACAATCCGAGACCTACAAGAGCTGAAATTTCTGACGTTGCAAATGCGGTTTATGACGGCACAAGTGCAATTATGCTTTCGGGCGAAACCGCAATGGGTGACTATCCCGTACTGACAGTTGAAACAATGTCAAGAATTGCTGAGCAGACAGAAAATGCAATCAACTACAAAAAGCGTTTCCTTACCTCAGAATTTCAGATAAGAAACAGCGTTGACGCAATTTCACACGCAACCTGCGGTATGTCAATTGACCTTGAAGCAAGGGCGATTGTTGTATGCTCAATTTCAGGCAGTACAGTAAGAATGGTGTCACGCTTCAGAGCACCTGTTGATATTATCGGTATGACAGTTAATGAAAAGACCTGGCGCAAGCTTGCTCTTAACTGGGCGGTAACTCCTGTAATGGGTGAAATATATCCCTCAACAGAGGTTCTTTTCTATTCAGCGGTTAAGGAAACGAAGAAAGTGCTTGACCTTGAAAAAGGCGACAGGCTCATTGTTACGGGCGGTATCATCAACGGTCAGTCAGGTAACACAAATCTTATCAAAATTGAAACGATATAAACTAAAGGAGATTGCCTGTGCAATCTCCTTTATCTCTTATGATGAATTATACTATCAAGTGCAACAGTTTAATAAAATAAAGCAACCCATATAAATCCATGATATAATGTAATTACCACAAAACAAAAATCAAGGAGGATTTATATGAGTTTCACACATCTTACCATAGAAGAACGCTGTTGTCTACGGGAATATTACAATAAAGGTTATAGTTATCGAAAAATAGCAGAATTATTAGGCAGAAACGTCAGCACAATCTCAAGAGAGATAAATAGAAATAAAACATACATGAATGTAAAACCTGCATATTATCCGCACACCGCTCAAAAGAAGTATTTAATAAGAAGGTCATATTGCCACAGAGGTATGTTTCAGGATCCAAGAAAGTTGGAATATATTAAAGAAAAATTATTGTTAACTTGGTCACCTGAACAAATAGCAAATACTAAATGCGAATTAGATATGCCTTCAACAAGAACAATATACCGTTGGATATACGAAAAATATATTGATGTAAACCTCAAAGTGCTTCGCAGAAAAGGAAAGAGCCGAGGAAAGAAGGAAACTAGAGGTAAGTTCAATTTAGGTAAATCAATCAGAAAAAGAGATAAAAGTGTATACAAAAGGCAAGAATTCGGACATTGGGAAGCTGATACAGTTGTATCAGGTAGAGGTAAATCAAAGGCTTGCTTTGCAACATTAGCCGAGAGGAAGACAAGATATTACATAGCAATTAAAATGCCAAACAAAACAGCTGAAGAAATGACAAAAGCAATAATATCAGCTTTATCAGAGCTACCTGATGAAGCGGTTAAATCAATCACTTGCGACAGAGGAACTGAATTTGCAGGTTGGCAAAAGGTAGAAGAAGCTCTTAATTGTGATGTTTATTTTGCTGATCCTTATTGTGCTTGGCAAAAAGGTACAAATGAAAATCTCAATGGACTTTTAAGAGAGTTTTATCCTAAAGGAAGAAACCTTTCAAGAGTCAGTACAGCTACATTAAAAAAGAACCTGGCGTTGATTAACGCCAGGCCTAAGAAAGTTTTAAATTACCAAAAACCTTTGGATTTATTTGAGGATTCGATTAAAAAGTGTTGCACTTAGTTTGACAAATCATTCTTATTTGAACGCCTCAACTCTGTAAATCGGCTGACCTAAATCAGAAAAGCGCTTTTCATATTCTGTTACAATGTTACCCTCGAAGCCGCTGTTGTGAAGGTCAAGTGAAAGGTTTTTGATGGTGTATTTTGCAGCGGAATACTCTTCAAGTGAAAACTCAAAGAAGTGCATATTGTCTGTCTTCTGATGAATTTCACCCTTTTCAGTAAGCAGCTTGCGGTAGATTTCAAGAAAGAATCTGTGGGTGAGTCTGTGTCTTGCATATTTTGCCTTGGGGAAGGGGCAGGAGAAGTTGAGATAAATAAGCTCAACGCTGTTTTCGGGAATGAATCTCGGCAGATATTCTGCACAGCCTGCAATAAATTTTACGTTGGTGAGACCTTCCTCTTTTGCCTTTTCACAAGCGGCAACAATTACATTTTTGATTTTTTCAACGGCAATGAAATTCACATCAGGATTTCTCTTTGCCATTTCACAGATGAACTGACCTTTTCCGCAGCCGATTTCAAGTCTGACAGGGTTGCTGTTGCCGAAAACCGCCTCATAATCAAAGAGGCTTTTTTCTACATCCTTTTCAAAATCCTTCTCTTCACATTCTGTGTGAAGAATATATTCTTTTACTTCTTCGAGCCTTGCTTCAAGGTTCTTCTTTTTTCTCATTCTCATAATTTTTACCTCTTATGAATTATAGTCGCTCATAGCCTTGTCGATGTTGTCTTTTACCATATATTCGGTTGCACCGATTACCTTTTCGGCAGCGTCCTTTATGAGCTTTGCTTCATCCTTTGAAAAATGCGAAAGCACCCAGTCTGCAAGGTCATATTCAGGGTTCGGCTTTGCACCTATACCTACCTTTATACGTGGAAAATTGTCACCGTTAAGGTGAAGAATAATATTCTTAAGACCGTTCTGACCGCCTGCAGAGCCCTTTCGTCTTATGCGTATTTTACCCGGCTCAAGGCTGATATCGTCACAGATTACGATAATTCTTTCGGGCGGAATTTTATAAAAGTCAGCAGCTTCTCTGACTGCTTCACCGCTTAAATTCATAAAGGTCTGAGGCTTAAGCAAAAGACAGCGTACTCCGCCGATTCTGCCGTCACCTATAAGTGCCTTGAATTTAAGCTTATTTACCTTTATGCCGTGCTTTTCGCTGAGAAGATCAAGACAGATAAAGCCTGCATTGTGTCTCGTTGTTTCATACTGCTTTCCGGGGTTGCCCAGACCTACAATCATATAATCGAATGAGCCGCCGTATTCCTTTTTCTTTCCGAATATCATAGCGTAGCCCTCCTTTTTCTTAATCCGACTTAATATTATGCCAAGAAATGAAAAAATAATCAAGTCGTTACGGCAAGAAAAAGAAAGTTTTTTGGGTATTTTTTAAGTTCTTCTGAAAAAATAGATTACAGTCATATTCTGAAAGAGAATAATTCTAAATTGTAATTAAAAAGTGAAATTAGTGTGATATAATTACTCTAACTGTAAAAACATATATATAGAAAAGAAACGGAGAACAAACTCTATGGGTTTTGATAAAGAAAAAAATGTAGAAAACGAGAGAGATAACAACCTCATAATCGGCAGAAATGCGGTTTCTGAAGCACTCAGAAGCGGAAGAAACATTGACACACTTCTTGTTGTAAGAGGTGAAAGAAACGGCTCTGTGGGAAGAATTATTGCAGAGTGCAAGGAAAAGGGCGTTGTTATCAAAGAGGTTGACAAGAAAAAGCTTGACTTTATGTGCGGTCAGGGCAACCATCAGGGCGTTGCTGCCTATGCAGCCGTACACGAATATTCAAGCGTTGAGGATATTTTCGCTCTTGCTGAAGAAAGAGGCGAGGCACCCTTCATCATTCTTTGCGATGAGCTTGAAGATCCCCACAACTTAGGTGCAATTATCCGTACCGCAGAAACTGCAGGCGCTCACGGTGTAATCATTCCCAAAAGAAGAAATGCCTCACTTACCTGGGCGGTAGGCAAGGCTTCTGCAGGTGCTGTTGAATATGTACCCGTTGCAAGAGTAGGCAATCTTGCTTCCACTATCGATGACCTTAAAAAGAGAGGCCTCTGGGTTTATACTGCAGATATGGACGGACAGAACTGGTGCGAAACCGATTTCAGCGGCCCTGTTGCACTTGTTGTAGGCTCAGAGGGTAACGGCGTAAGCCGTCTTATCAGAGAAAAGAGTGACTTTGTTGTGTCACTTCCCATGAAAGGAAAAATCACTTCACTGAACGCTTCCGTTGCCGCAGGCATACTTATGTATGAGGTTTCAAGGCAGCGCTCAGGAATCAAGGCAAAATAAGAGAAAAGAAGAAAACAAAAAAATTACGAAAGGACCGGCAATTACTATGACAGAGTATTACAATGATCCTTCAGAGCTCTATGATGAAGAGCTGATAAAAAAACAGGAGAAAAACGAAGAGCTTGTTGATTATGACATTTTTGATTTAGGTGAAGCAGACGAGCTTTTTGAAGAAAGAAAGGCTCAGCACACCGAAGAGGAAAAAGCTTCAGAGCCTGAAATAATCGAAGTTGTACCTACAGAGCAGCCTGAGGGTGCAGAAAATGTAACAAGTGTGCTTCCGCCATACAGAAGAGAAACTACCGAAAGAAGCACGGAGGATATCACTGAGCTTTCGAGAAAAAGAAATCAGGAAAGCTATGAGGCTCCCGTTGAGGACAAGCCCTTGGTTGAAAAAGAGCTTTATGAAGCACCTGCGCTTGAGATGGGTATTGATGAGCTTCTTGAAAGTCTCGGAATTCACGTTGACGTGAATGAGCTTTCTGTTGAAGAGCCTCAGACTGACGAAACAGAAAAAACTCAGGTTATCGGAAATCTCAGCTCTGAAAAAACCGAAGCAGACGATGACGGTGCAACAAGACACTTCACACTTCCCGAAAAAGCTGAGGAAGAAAAGGATATAGGCTCAACCCGCCACTTTAACCTTAACAGCACCAAGCCCGACAGAGCTGAAGCTGAGCAGAAGCTTAGGGCAAGCCGTAAAAATCTTATGCAGAATTTCCGTGTGCTTTCAAGAAAGCGTGACGATGAAGCAATTCTTGAAGCTATACCCACAGGTGACGGCAAGGAAAGCATGATGGACAATATATGGGCAGAAGACGGTGAAGACCTTTTTGATGCAGTTGAAAAGGCAGAAAGACGCAAAAAGCGTCAGGGACTCAAGGAAGAAAAGAAAAAGGCTGTAATCAGCGGAAGAGCCGCAGAGGAAGAGCTTAAAAAGACGCTTAAGACACAGAAAATTCAGCTCATTTCTCTCGGTGCAGTTTTCGTGGTGAGCCTTATTCTCGGCTTTATTCCCGGAATTCTTGCTTCAGCTGATATGCCGGGAGAAAAGCTTCCCTCAGTGGGTGTGTTCGCACTTTTGAATATGCTGCTTCTTGCGGTGTCGGTTTTCATTTCAAAGGATTACTACCGCTCAGCGGCAACATCACTTTACTATATGGTTGCAGACGGTGACACCTGCCTTATTATTGCGGCAGCCTTCACCTTCCTTCAGCAGCTTTTCACTCTTGCTTTTCAGTCAAGGTTTGACCTTGGCTCGCTTAAGCTTTTCACATCGGTTGCAGTTTTTGCCTCTGCTATGCGTGTGCTTTGTGATTATTTCCGTACAGGTACGGCTCTCAGAGGAATCAGAACTCTTATGGATAACGACGGAATCTCATGCATAAGTGAGGTTGAAAGCAGAGTTGACAGCGCTGTTCTCGCTCACGGTCTCAGCGAAGACGGAAAGCCGAAGCTTCTTTACTGTGCAGAGGCTGATATGAAGGAGGGCGTTGTAACAGACATCACCTCAATCAAAACCGAGGATAAATATTATATCGCTTCTTCAATTGCTTCTGTTGCGGTTGCTTTTGTTGCGGCAGTTGTTTATCTTGTCAAGACAAAAGATTTTCCTTCGTTTCTTATGGCTCTTACGGCAGGTATGGCTATAACCCTTCCCGTAATGTGCGATACTGCTGCATCAGCTATGAGCTATTTTCAGAATCTGAAGCTTTCAAAAATCGGTGCGGCTGCAACAAGCTATGAAACAATCAGAGAAATAGGAAAGTCAAACGCAATCATTATGGACGCATCCGATATATTTATGGGTGTTGTTTCAAAGTTCAAGAGAGTGCCTTCAGGCAGAATTGCAAAAAGCGACAGTGTTGTTTTTGCAGCGGCAACTCTCAAAAAAGCAGGCTCAATTCTTTCAGGCTGCTTTGATGAAATTATCGGTCAGATGGGTATCACCCTTCCCGAAGCCGAAGATTTTGCCTATGAAGAAAAGCTTGGCTATTCCTGCTGGATAGCAGACAGACGTGTTCTTGTGGGTAACAGACAGATGCTTATTGAACACAGCATCCCTGCACCTACAGAGTATGAGGAAAAGCAGTATGCAGGCAAGGGCAGTGTAATGTATGTTGTGGTTGAGGGTGAGCTTGTGGCTACCTTTGTAATCTCCTACAGAGTGCTTTCAAAGGCAAGAAAGGCTTCAGCAGCCTTTGCTTCAACAGGTCTTGTGCTTATGCTTACCTCAAAAGAGCCCTGCCTTACAGAACAGACTGTTTCATCAGCTCTCGGTATAAGCGTCACCAAGGTTAAAACGGTGAACGCAAAGGGAACAGGCATAATGGAAAAATACAGAGAGAACAAGGCTATGCGCAAATCTGCAGGCGTTTTCTGCTCAGGAAAAAGCGGTTCACTTCTTGCACTTGCGGCTGAGGCGCACAGAATTTATACTGCAAACAAACTCCTCTTTATTATCCATATAGGCTCACACGCAGTTGCTGCAGCAATTATGCTTCTTGCAGCTCTCTGGAACATCACCGCCTTTATGAGTCCGCTTTTTGCAATCTTTTATCTTCTCATCTGGAGCGTGGCAACAGTTGCTTATACCCAGAAGGAAAGTGTAATAAAGCTCATTAAAATGCTTACGAATAAAATCCTCTCAGGAAAGAAGGAAAATATATAAATGTCCAAGATAATCAATGTAAATTCACTCAGCAAGTCATACGGCAGAAAGCTTGTGCTTGACGATATCGATTTTTCAATCGAAGAAGGCTCAATTGTCGGACTTCTCGGTCCCAACGGCTGCGGTAAGACTACACTTATAAAAATTCTCACAGGTCTTATCAAGGATCACAAGGGTATTGTTAAAATTGACAACGAAGAGCCTGGCCCGTATACAAAAAGCGTTGTGGCTTTTCTCCCTGACAAATCCTATCTTCCCGACTGGATGCGTCCTGTTGATGCAATAAACTACTTTGCTGATTTCTACAAGGACTTCGACAAAGAAAAAGCAACAAAAATGGTAACGGACTTTAATCTTGACCCCAAGCAGAAGCTTAAGACAATGTCAAAGGGTCAGCAGGAAAAGCTTAATCTTATTCTCGTAATGTGCAGAAGAGCAAAGCTCTATATTCTTGACGAGCCTCTCGGCGGTCTTGACCCTGCGGCAAGAAGTGCAATTCTTGACCTTATTATGACTAACTATGCAGACAACGCAACTGTGCTCATTTCCACACATCTCATCTCAGATGTTGAAAGAATATTCAACCGTGTTCTTATGATAAGTCAGGGTAAGCTCATCGTTAATTCACATGTGGATGAGCTCAGAGAAAAAGGCAAAACAGTTGACGAGGTGTTCAAGGAGGTGTTCAGCTATGCTTGGTAAGCTTTTGAAGCACGAAATCAGACATTCGGCAAGATATACAATGGCAATTTACGGTGCGGCCTTTGCTGCAATGGCAGTAACAGGACTTTCACTTCTTTTTGATTCAGGCTGGCTGGGAGCAATCTCCTGCGGAATTCTTTATGTTATCGGCTTTGCTGCAGTTGTGACAACTCTTGTTTCAATCATCAAAAACTTCTATGACACCCTTTTTGCAAGACAGGGTTATCTCACCCTTACCCTTCCCGTAAAGGGCAGTGAGCTTCTCATTTCAAAGGTGCTCGTTTCCTTTTTGTGGATTGTGGCTTCCTTTGTGATTATGGGACTTACCTTCTTCGTGATTTTCCTTTACGGCAAGGAAAGAAGCGGCGGAACAATGGACACTATGTGGGAAATTGTTTCAATGAGCGGAATTCTTGATATGCTTCCCTCAAAAATGGCAATCTTTCAGTTTATTGCCGTTGTGGTTGTTCTTGCAATTGCAACAATTCTTACTTATGTAGGGTATGTGTATTTTACCGTAACCGTTGCAAACACAAGACTTCTTCAGAATCATCCGAAGCTTTTCGGCGGACTTATTTTCTTCGGAATTATGGGTTTTGTGAATTTTCTCGGAAATCTTCTCACAGAATATCTTCCTCTTACCATCAATGTAAGCACAGAAAAGGTTTTTCTTGCTTTTTCACAGATGGGTGCTGAGCCTGATGTGCTCATTTCCTACGGTATCGGCGGAACGATTTTCTCAGGTCTTGTTGCATTGGGACTTCTTTTTGCAACAGGCTACATTATCGAAAATAAGGTAAATATCAAATAACTCGTTATCCGAGGGAGAATTAATTTATGGAAAAAACAAGATTTAATATGGACGGTTACAGTGAGTGGCAGTCTGAAGCAGAAATTGTGGGCGTTAACCGCCGTCCTTCAAGAGCTACTCTGATGCCTTACAGTACCTTTGACGGTGCGAAAAAGGGTGACAGATATAAATCTGAAAGACATTTTGACCTTTCAGGTGAGTGGAAATTCCGTCTTTTTGATAATTTCTCAAAGCTGCAGAAAAATTTTGCAGACCCCTCATTCGACTCTTCGGAGTGGGATAATATTCCCGTGCCTTCATCCTGGCAGATGGAAGGGTATGACTATCCGATTTATGCCAATGTGCAGTACCCCTGGGAAAAAATTCAGGAGCCTCAGCCTCCCTTTGCACCTACGGAATATAACCCTGTAGGCTGCTATATAAAGAAATTCACAATGCCTTCATCCTTTCCTCTTGACAGAATCATCATCACCTTTGAGGGTGTTGAGTCGGCTTACTATCTCTATGTCAACGGCATAAGAGTGGGCTACAGCGAGGGCACCTTCAGACACACAGAATTTGATATTACAGATTATCTCACGAGCGGTGAAAACACTATAGGTGTTGAGGTTTACCGCTGGTGTACTGCAAGCTGGCTTGAAGACCAGGACTTCTTCCGCCTTTCAGGTATTTTCAGAGAGGTTTATCTTTATACCACAAGAGAGCAGTATATCGAAGACGTGAAGGTTCTTGCAAAGCCTGACACGGCAGATTACAAAACAGGTGAGCTTACTGCAGAAATTCTTCTAGGCAGCTCTGAGGGCAGAACCGAGGGTGAAATGACTGTCTATGATATGGAAGGCGATGTGGTTGCATCTGACTCTGTAACCGTTGACAATGAGGGCAGAATTGACCTTAAAGCAACTCTTCCCTTTGTGAAGCTCTGGAGTGCAGAAAATCCTTATCTTTACAATGTTGTTATTGCAATCCGTGACGAAAACGGTGCGCCTTATGAATATGTGAGCCTTAAAACAGGCTTCAGACACATTGAAATTAAAAATTCCGTGCTTTATCTTAACGGAAAAAGACTTCTTCTGAAGGGTACAAACCGTCACGAATTCTCCTGCGAAAAGGGCAGAGTGGTTTCAAAGGAAATGATGATTGAGGATATCAGAATAATGAAAAAGCACAACATCAATGCTGTGCGTACATCACATTATCCCAACCATCCCGTATGGTATGATCTTTGCGATGAATACGGTCTTTATGTGATTGACGAAAACAATCTTGAAAGTCACGGAACAAGAAAAATGGGCAATGAAACCTATCTTCTTCCTGACGGCAGACCTGAGTGGACACCGTCATGTATGGACAGAATCGAGTCCCTTTATGAAAGAGATAAGAACCACCCCTCAGTTATTATCTGGTCACTGGGTAACGAGTGCAGTGCAGGTGAAAACTTCCTTAAAATGCACGATTATCTCCACGAGGTTGACGGCACAAGACCTGTGCATTATGAGTCAATCTGGGGTGAGCCTGAATGCTTTGACTTCAATAAGAATGTAACCGACGTTTATTCACAGATGTATCCTATGCCCTGGGATCTTGAGTGCGATATGAAGAAGCTTCCTGAAAAGCCGTGGATGCTTTGCGAATTCTCTCACTCAATGGGTAACTCCTGCGGCGGCAATCAGAAATATCTTGAGCTTATGGACAAGTATCCCTCCTTCTTCGGTGTCTTTGTATGGGACTTCGTTGACCAGGGTGTAAGAACCACAAAAGACGGTGTAAGCTTTATCGGCTACGGCGGTGACAACGGTGAAATCACTCACGACGGCTGGTTCTGCGGCAACGGACTTGTGTTTGCAGACAGAAAGCTGAAGCCTGCAATTCAGGAAATCAAGCGTCTTTATCAGAACGTTTCCTTCAAAGAAATTGATGCAAAGAAGGGAATTTTTGAGGTTACAAACAATTTCCTTTTCACAAACCTCAATGAATATAATCTCCACTGGCAGCTTATCAGCGAAAACAAGGTGCTTTCAAGCGGTGACATAAATGTTGACATTGCACCGTCAGAAACGAAGAAAATCAGCCTTAATATTGCAAGCGTGCCTGAAACAGAGTGTTATCTCAACGTGATGTTTGAGCTTAAAAATGCAACGCTCTGGGCAAAGGCAGGTCACAATGTGGCAAAAGCTCAGTTTGTTATCAATGAATATGAGCTGAGCAAAACAGAAATTGAAGGTGCACCCACAGAGGTGCTCACAACCTACGGCACAGTAAAGGTAACGGCAGGTGACCTTGAGGTCTGCTTCTCAAGAAGAAGCCACAAGCTTTACTCCATAAAGAAAAAGGGCAAGGAGCTTCTTGCGGATGAGGTTCAGCTGAATTTCTGGAGAGCTCTTACCGATAATGACAGAGGTAACAAGCAGGAGGTGCGCTGCGGCACATGGAGAAAGGCAGGACTTCTTGCAGGAACTGATGTTGCCGAGGTGAAAAATTACGGCACAAAGGCAACTGTGAAGTGGAATTTCACAACCTATACCGCACCTATGTCAAGAGGCAGCGTTCTCTTCACAATCGGCAGCAAGGGTATTCACGTTGATTACTCCTTCACACCTGATGAAAATCTGCCTGAAATTCCTGAAATTTCACTTGTATTTCCTCTGAAGAATGACTATGAGCGTCTTGAATACTTAGGCAGAGGCCCCATGGAAAACTACATTGACAGAAATACAGGTGCCGATATCGGTCTTTACAAAACTTCACTTGATGAGGTGTTTGTGCCTTATCAGAAGCCCCAGGAGCACGGCAACAGAACAGGTATCCGTTATGCTTTGCTTGCAGGCTATCCCGATAAGATTAAGTTTGAAGCAGACAAAGAAATCGAGTTCAATGTCTGCAGAAATACGGTTTATGAGCTTGAGGATGCTCTTCACACTCACGAGCTTCCCGAAAGCGACAGGCTTTATGTAAGAGCAATCAACAGACAGATGGGTGTGGGCGGCTTCGACAGCTGGGGTTCACACACTCTTGACGAATATAAGAATTTCGCCGGAAAAGAATACAAATACGGCTTCAGCATTATTATCTGACATAAGGAGGTCACTCAGATGAAAAAGAAAGGTGAACCTTTGGCAACCATTATGGCTTTCACAACTCTCACCATTGTTGGCGTATCAGCAAGACGCTGCATGAAAAAATACGGCAATGTGGGTATGCCTAAGCACGGCATTCTTGTGAAGTTCAGAAAAAGAAGCCATGCGTGGAAAGTTGTATAAATGAAAAAGCAGCAAGGCACAAAAGGTGCAGTTAAAAAAACGGCAAGAGGCAACGGCTGTGAGCATTACAAAAAATGCGGCGGCTGTCAGCTTCTCAATATGGACTATGAAGAGCAGCTCAGCTTCAAGCAGGTGAAAACTATCCGCCTGCTTGGGCGCTTCTGCCATGTTGATGAAATTCTCGGTATGGAAAATCCCTTTCATTACCGCAACAAGGTTCAGGCAGCCTTCGGCACTACCAGAGGCGGAAAGATAATTTCAGGTGTTTATCAGTCATCCACACACAATATCGTAAGTGTAGACAGCTGTAAGCTTGAAGACAAAAAGGCTGACGAAATTATTGTCAGTATCAGAAAAATGCTTCCCGAATTCAAGCTTACCGCCTATAACGAAGATAGCGGCAGAGGCTTTCTCCGTCATGTGCTTGTAAAGCGTGGCTTTTCAACAGGGGAGATTATGGTTGTGCTTGTAACAGGTACATATATTTTTCCCTCAAAGGCAGATTTCGTGAAGGCGCTTCTTAAAAAGCATCCTGAAATCACAACAGTTATCTGGAACATCAACGACAAAAAGACAAGTCTTGTTCTCGGTGACAAGCAGAGTGTACTTTACGGAGACGGATATATCGAGGATATTCTCTGCGAAAAACGTTTCAGAATTTCTGCAAAGAGCTTTTATCAGATTAACCCCGTGCAGACTGAAAAGCTTTACGGAACGGCTATAGATTTTGCTCAGCTTACAGGCAAGGAGCGTGTGTTTGACGCATACTGCGGAATCGGTACAATCGGACTTGTTGCCTCAGACAAAGCAAAAGAGGTAATCGGTGTTGAGCTTAACCCTGATGCAGTGAAGGATGCAAAAATCAACGCAAAGCTTAACAAATGCGAAAACATCAGCTTTTACTGTGACGATGCAGGAAAGTTTATGGTTGCAATGGCAAGGGAAAAAGAAAAGGTTGACGTACTGTTTATGGACCCGCCAAGAGCGGGCAGTGACCTGCCGTTTCTTAAAAGTGTAGCAACACTTCAGCCGAAAAAGGTGGTTTATATCTCCTGCAACGTTGAAACTCAGGCAAGGGATATAGCTTTCCTTTGTAAGAACGGATATAAGGTTAAGAAAATTCAGCCTGTGGATATGTTCCCGCATACGAATCATGTGGAATGTGTGGCGCTGCTAATTAGAAAAGAAAACTAATCTTGGTGGGTGATTTATATGAACTGGATGATCTCGGCAAACGGTAAAATGTATGACCATGCGACAGCTTTTCAAAAATGGGGCTTTATAGATTGGAGACAGCGTGCAAACTATAATGTGGGAGATATTGTCTACATTTATTGTACTAGACCTTTTATGAAAGTGATGTATAAGACTGTTGTTGAACAAGCCTCAATGACAAGTCGAGAAATTGTTGATGACTCAATGTACTGGCATATAAAAGAGGAACATGACAAAGCTTTAGGTGGTAAATATGCACGTTTAAGATTAGTGCAGCAAGTAGATTCAGAACTGCTATCGTTAACTAATTTGATGAAATACGGTTTAAAATCTGCACCGCAAGGTCCTGTGCGAGTGAGCGATGTGTTGTCAAAATATATTGATACTAATATGAACGATTATTTGGTGGAAGGAGTTTTTCCTGAAACTGATCTTACAAATAATTGCTATGAAGGTGCAGTGCATCAAGTTGTTGTTAATAAGTATGAAAGAAGTTCTGTAGCTAGACAAAGATGTATTGATTATAATGGGACAAAGTGCTTTGTATGTGATATGAATTTTGAGGATATGTATGGAGAACTTGGCAAAGATTTTATACACATACACCATATTGTTCCGCTAAATGAAATTGGTAAGGAATATATAATCGATTATAAAAAAGATTTAATACCTGTATGTCCTAATTGTCACGCAATGTTACATCGCAAAATAAACGATAGGTATTTTAAATGGGAAGAGTTGAGGAATGCATTAAAACTAAATAGAAAGTAATTTAGATGTTTTTTTAAGATTAAGTTAGAAAAGGACTGACAACCATGACTCTCATTAACGAACAAAACTACATAAAAACAATGACTGAGGAGGTTGAACCCTTCCTCAGAAGCAAAAGAAACGACGGCGGCTTTCTCTCCTTTGACGGAAACAGAATCCGTTTTGAGGAGTACCGTCACCCTCAGGAAAAAGGTGCGGTTATAGTTCTTCACGGCTTTACCGAAAGTGCTGAAAAGATGCGTGAGGTGTCATACTATATCTATAATGAAGGCTACAGCGTTTATGCTCTTGACCTTCGTGACCACGGAAAATCCTTCCGCACCTCAGATAAATACGGCAGAGTTGATACCGACGATTTTAATAAGTATGCTCTCGACCTTGAATGTCTTATAGAAAAGGTGATAAAAGCTGAAAATGCCGACAGAGAAATCTTTGTTTTCTCTCATTCTCTCGGCAGTACAGTTGCACTTCTCTATATGATGAAGCATACCGATACAGTAAAAAAAGCGGTGCTTTCTTCACCGATGATATGCGGAAATATGGGTATGCCTGTCCCTGTTGCAGGTACGGTTGCAAAGCTGCTTTCATCTGTGGGCGGAAAGAAAATTCCTGCTCCCGGCAGATGTAAATTTATTGCTGACCTTCCCTTTGAAAAAAGCGATGCAACAAGCTCTGAGCGTTTCAGTTATTACCGGGAAAAACGCAAAAAGGATAAGCTTCTGCAGACAAACGGCCCCTCCTTCGGTTGGGTAAAGGCTTCGCTTTACGCAAGGGATGAAATACTTTCTTCCTGCGATAAAATCAATACGGAAATGCTGGTTATCAAGCCTTCTGAAGATAAGCAGCTTCTTATGAGCTATACTGACAAATTCACAGAAAAATCAGGTGCAGAAAGTGTTGTAATACTTGGTTCAAAGCACGAGATTTTTATGAGCGGTAACAAAGCTCTTGAGAGATATTACAGAAAAATTTTTGAGTTTTTCGAATAATAAAAAATTCAGCTGTTGCGAAGAAAAAGCAACAGCTTTTTTATATGTGTTGCGTTGAGTGTGAACAAGACACTTATTTTCTGAAAAAAGCACAATTTATGTCAAAAAAATCTTGTCAAAATACAAAATATTGTGTCTGAAACTGTTGAAAAGAATTTGCTTTGTGATATAATGTAGAGTGAGATATTGGGGTAGTGTTCCCTTCGAGGATGGTGAGGTCAGATGAAAGACAAAGAACTGAGAAAGCTTTCAAGGCAGGAACTGCTTGAGCTTCTTATTGAACAGACTAAACGTGCAGATGAGCTTCAGGAAAGAATCAATCTGCTTGAAGAACAGCTTGGTCAACGTGACCTTACAATCAACAACGCAGGCTCACTCGCTGAGGCGGCGCTCAGAATCAACAAGGTTTTTGAAGCAGCTGACAGAGCGGTTGCCCAATATATAGAATCGGTTAAAAAGCTTGGTGAAGA
This sequence comes from Acutalibacteraceae bacterium, assembly GCA_045645885.1. Lineage (GTDB taxonomy): Bacteria > Bacillota > Clostridia > Oscillospirales > Acutalibacteraceae > UBA6857. The sequence continues at coordinate 19,926 of JAZRJR010000063.1, forward strand.
AGCCTATATGCCTGAGCTTCCCAAGGCGGCATCAAATGAAAGCCTAAGTGATATTCTCGATGAATTCACAAAGAGGAACAATCTTCCGAAGCCTCAGCTGAAAACCTTCAGACAAGAAAAGAATACAGAAAAAAACACAGAAAAGGCTGAGGAAGAGACAGCTCCTCAGATTGAAAAAAAGGCTTCGGCAAAACAGATAGAAGTCAAACGTCTCAAATATTAGGCATCAATTAAGGGTTGATTATTATGGCGAATAAACCTGAGGCAAAGGTCAAGAAATTGCCCACGGTTGTCCAGCTGAAAGAAGAGCTGGAACGAGAAAAATATAAAAAGCGGTTCAGAAAAGCTTTCCTGAGCACAGTTTACAGTCTTATAATCGTTGCGGCTGTTGCTGTACTGATTGCAACACTTGCTCTTCCGGTAATGGAAATTTCGGGAAGCAGTATGGAGCCGGCACTCAGCGACAAGGAAATTGTTCTGCTCATAAAAACAACAAAGCTTGACTACGGTGAGCTCATATGCTTTTCTTATCAGAACAAGCTGCTGATTAAGCGTGTAATTGCAAAAGGCGGAGACTCGGTAAATATTGACGATATGGGCTTTGTAACGGTTAACGGAGCTGCGGTGAATGAGCCCTATGTAACGGAACGTGCAAAGGGTGACGGTGATGTGAGCTTTCCTTATACCGTACCGAATGACCGTTACTTCGTAATGGGCGACCGACGCACGGTGTCAGTAGACAGCCGTAATTCAGTTATCGGCGCAATTGAAAAGGATCAGATTGTGGGAAAGATAATGTTCCGAATCTGGCCACTCGATAAAATCGGAAGAGTAGGATAACAACAGAAAACTTCACAGACGGGAGGTGAATGAGAGTAATGGAAACAAAAGGCAACTACCTTGTGCTGCGCAGACTTGCAAAGCAGAGACAGAAAAAAATTCTGTCCGTACTTATTGCAATAGCAGTGATTGTTGCAATCGTGGTGTTCTGGTGGCTTAAGCTTACAGGAATCACTATGACGGGCGAAGCCCTCTGCGATTACACAGAGCACACTCACAGCGACACCTGCTATCAGTATACTCTCATTTGCACCGACGAAAGTGAAGAGCATATTCACACGGCAGACTGCACAGAAAAGGTTATGGCGTGTACGGCAGAAGAGCACATCCACACGGCAGACTGCTACACACCCATCCTTGACGAAGAGGAAACCACTGAAAACGAAGAGTATGACGCTCCGCCGCTTATGGCTGTAGGGGATGATGGAGCATCATCACATGAATTTGATGATGATATTTATGAAGGTAATATCCGATACACTTCGCACCTTGAAGATGAGGTTGTAGGTTATACTATTACAGACCAGAGCGGTAATGTCATCGGTAATGGTGGCACAGTATATCTCGGTGAACACTATAATATCAGTATCTCTTTTACAGAAATCAATGACCAGGATCCATGGATACAGTTCAAGCATAACGAAAACGGATACATAACTTATCATATTCCGTCAAATCTTAAAGTTGATCCTTTTGATGATTGGCATCCGATTACAGCTGAATTGGATGACGGTACTATTGAAAGAGTAGGTAAATATTTTGTTGACGAAACCGGTCTTCTGACAGTTCATTTTGATGATATTGACCACGACGGAAATCCGTTCTTCGACAGATACTCCAATACAGAATTCGGTGTTGAATTCGGTGCAACCGTTGCCGGAACAGCATCAGGCACAGAAACAGAAATTGATTTCAGCGAAAACATCAGCGTCAAAGTAACCGTTGATGGCGGTGCAGAAATGATCAGTGAAAAGATTTTTAACGGATATGATCCTCATGATAACACGTTGAATTATTCAATCTTTGTAAAGGCTACAAAGGGCGTTGTCTTAAATCCGGAAATTGAAGATATTGTATGGGATAAACATACAATTATAAGAGATTCAATTATTGTAACAGATCTTGAAGGTAATGTACTTGATCCTCAACCTACCATAACTTCTTCTTCACAGTCTGCAGCAAAGGGCAGTTTCATTATAAGCGATTTGCCTGATATTGCAGCAGGTGAGGGCTACTATGTTACATATAAAACAAAAATTGATGATGACGTAATTGCCAATTATGAAAAGGGAAAAGAGTGGTTCTGGAACGAAGCCCATGCAAGAGGTGAAGACAGCAAGGGCGGAGACCACCATATAAAAACTACGGTGGACGGTTCTGCCGATCTTTCCCGAATAGACAAGAGCGGTTCTCAGGAAGTTATTAAGGATGCAAACGGAAACGATGTTTCTGTAATTAAATGGGATGTTGAAATTAAAAACAGTACCTCTGATATGGTGGGAACAGTTGTTATCGATACTCTCGGTGAAGGTCTTCAGTATTATGAGGGAAGACCGATTCTGGTGAAACGTTATGATGAAAATCATGAAGAAATCAAACCGGATGTGGAAATACCGTGGCAGAATGTTACTGTAAACGGAAATCAGATGAGCTTCACTCTTCCTGAGGGACATAAGTTTGACATTTCTTACTACACAACATTTATACAGCCGGAAAACGGAGTAATAAAATATACAAACAGCGTAAAGGCTACTGTTAACGGTAAAGAAGAACAGAGTCAGGGTTCTGCCAACGTAGTAGGCTTCACTCCGAAAGTTTCAAAAAAGGCCTGGGGTGAAGACGGCAAATTTGTTAATTTCAATATTGATGTAGAGGTTCCTGCAACTATTCAGAATATGGGATATTTCTACCTTACAGACCTTTCAGCCTTCTGGAATTATCCGACAGACGGACAGACTCTTTTTGTTGATAACAAGCCCTTGGATATGGTGATTACAGCAACGCTTACAGATGGCAGAGTAATAAACTTCACACCTTATGTGGAGGGCGGTCCTGTTGAAAACACATACATTCTTGTCACACCTTCATTAGAGAACGGACATCACAGTTTTAATGTGCTTTTCAATACTTCGGACAAAAGTCTTGCGGATTCAAAATGGATTTATGATGTGGGCGGTACGCTCAGCATCTCTTATAAATTACCATTTGACGCAAAGACCGGTACAGAGTGGACCGGAGCTCTTACCGGAGATAAAGTCTTAAGTGATATTCTTTATGAAAACAGAACGCTTTATAATGAAGCTTATTTCAACTATACTAATGCCATCGAAGGTAAGACGGGCACTAGTTATGAGTACAAGCCTAAAATCATTAAAGAAGCAGTAATGCATGAAAATGGTGTGATCGATTATAAGGTTGTTTTCCACAATTCTATTCCGGGTTATAATGGTAAAGAAGGTTATCTTAACGGAAATGTTAATACAGCATATTTTACTGACACATTTTCAGAAGAACTTGAATATGTAGAAGGTTCGCTGAAGGTTACCTGTTATGACCCGTGGAGAGATTGGCTGTGGCTTAATAAGTATGAATATAACGGCAAAATTAACGGAAACAGCATTGATCTGAACTTCAATCAATTTACATTTGAAGATTTCAATGAGGCTTCAATTGCTGAAGGTTGGAGTGAGGGTTGGTTCATGGGCATGAAAACTCTTGAATCTTACTACAAAGAACTTTGGGCTGGTGGTGACTATGTTTTCACCTATCAGTTGAAGCTCAAAGATGATTACCTCTGGTCTACCGACTATTCTCACTATGTTCTTGACAATACAGCCGAGATTACCTGGGATGATACAGGCTCTTCAGGTACTGCTTCTGAAACAGTTTATTTTGATACCGGTCTTCTCGATAAAGCAGTTGAACAGGACGGCGATGAGCTGAAGTTTGAAGTTGTTGTAAACCGAAACGGACTTGACCTTCTTGAAGGCAAGGAAACCCTTACGGTTACTGATGATATGAGTCCCAACCTCTCAGTTTATTGGGAGAGTATAAAGCTCAGATATAAAGATGAAAACGGTGCGTTGATAGACTTCAGTTCACCTGACAGTGAGTATACATATGATGTTGTCTATGATGCAGAAGAAAACATATTGTCTTTCATAATTCCCGACGGTTTACCTATTATAATTGACTATACAACGCTTGTAACCGAAAGCGGTACAGTTTCAATTGTAAACAGTGTAAAGGTTGACGGTAAGGCAAATGTTTCAGATATTATTGACGCTGAATTCGAAGTGACTTCACACAGCGGTAGTGCTTCGGGTTCACGACACAATTTTACACTTATCAAGCAGGACGGTATAACCAATGAACGTTTGCCGAATGCAAAATTTGCACTTTATGCCCCTGTAAATCCAAACATAAAACCTCCTACAGGAACAGCTTCAAGCATTGAAGCATCAGATGGCTCAACGCTGTTCTATATAGGTACATATACAACGGGTGAAGACGGAACACAGAAAATTGACAACCAATATCTCACTGATGACAAACGGTATGCGCTCGTCGAGCTTGAAGCCCCTGAGGGTTATCAGTTATTGAAACATCCTGTAGAGTTTTATTTCTATGCCGCTAACCCTGACGCTGTTACACAGAATGTAACAACACTTCTGGCAATCCAGAACTTTAATGTGGGAGGCGAAATTCTACCTGAAACCGGCTCGGTCGGTACATTACCCTTTACAATTTGCGGTGTGAGTCTTATGGCTCTTCCGCTGTTGTACTGCATACGGACACGCAGGAAGGAAAGGAGGAGAAAAGCCGCAACGCTGTGAAGCATTGCTGACCTCTTCGACAGATGATGAAAGGGGAACAGCTTAATCGAAGTAATAACAGGAGATTATGAAGAGCTTCGTTAACTGTTAATTGGTCATCTGTTCCGGAAAAGCGTATTAAGTATGCAAATAAACCCCGAAACAGCAAAAACAAAAAAATTCAAAAAAAGAAAGGAAGTTATTTCAAATGAAAAAGTTTTTTGCAGTTTTAATGGCACTCGTACTTGTTCTCTCAATGGGCGTAACAGCTTTCGCAGCAGGTGAGACAGGCACAATCACAATCACAAATGCTCTCAAGGACGAAACCTACAATGCATATCGTATTTTCGATCTTGAAAGCTTCAACGGTGACAGCTATTCCTATACACTTAGTGAAAAATGGGCTGGCTTCAAAGCTGATGAGTATTTCACAATCAATGATGCAGGCTATGTTGAATGGCACAAGAGCTTAGACGATAATGCAGAAGATGTAAAGGCTTTCGCTGAACTTGCTAAGGCACATCTTGCAAATGTTTCTTATGATGCAACTGTTACACCTGAAGAAGACGGTGCAGCAACAATGGATAAGCTTGCACTTGGTTACTATCTTGTTGATACATCTCTTGGTTCAATTTGTTCACTTACAACAACAAATACTACTGCTGAAATCACAGACAAGAACTCAGAACCTACAGTAGAAAAGGAAGTTCAGGAAGATAAAGATAGCTCATGGGGCGAAAAGAATGACGCTGATATTGATCAGGTTGTAAATTACAAAGCTACAATTACAGCTGGTAAATCTACTAAGAATTATGTTCTTCACGATACAATGTCAGAAGGTCTTACATTTGATGCTGATTCAGTAAAAGTTGAAGGCTTTGTTGAAGGCACAGACTATGAAGTTATTACAGATTGTGAATGTGGTTGTACATTTGCAGTTGATTTTACACCTGCTTTTGAAGGCAAAGTTGTAGATGGCCAGAAAATCGTTGTAACATACTCAGCAACACTCAATGAAAAAGCTGTTATCGCTGCTCCTGGCAACCCCAACAAAGTTTACCTTTCATACGGTAATGCTCAGAAAACAGAGGAAGATAAAACAATCACTTACACATGGAAGATGGATGTATTCAAGTATACAGACGATAATGATACAAAGCTTGCTCTTGAGGATGCTAAGTTCCAGCTTCTTGACAAAAACGATAATGTTATCAGCTTTACAAAAGTAACAAAAGTAAATGGTGTAGCTACTACAGTTCCCACTTATATGGTTGACGCTGCAGGTACAGTTACTGAAATCACAACAGACGAAGACGGTAAGTTTGAACTTGTTGGTCTTGATGAAGGAACATATTACCTTAAGGAAACTGCAGCACCTGCAGGTTATAACGAACTCAAGGATCCTGTTGAAGTTACAATTACAAGCAACCTTGCAGCAGAAACTTGGACTGTTGCTCCTGCTGAAGATGGTCTTACAGTAGAAGTAGAAAACAAGACCGGTTCTCTCCTTCCCGAAACAGGCGGCATCGGTACAACAATCTTCTACATCGTTGGTATCACTCTTATGCTCGGCGCAGCTATCCTTCTCATTTCAAAGAAGAAGATGGCAGCTAAGGCTTAAAAGCTGAATCTTTTATAAAAGTCAGAAAAAATTTACAATTTTCCCTTCGGACAGCTCTTCTGAGCTGTCCGGGGGCAACCCCTTTAATTTTCTGAACTCTTTGCCAAAAGAAGCTTTTGACAAAGACTTGAGAAAATTTCCCCTTAACTTTTTTATAAACAGGAGAAAATTATGAAAAAACATTCTTCAACCATACTTCTCGTTCTGATTTTCTTTGTGGGTCTTTCTGTAATGCTTTACCCCACCATAAGTGATTTCTGGAACGAAAAAAGACAGTCCAAGGCAATTGTTGACTACCAGAGCGCAATTGAAAACATGAAGCCTGAGGATTACTCTGCCATTTTCAAGGAGGCAGAGAATTACAACAAAAAGCTTGAGAATATCAATTATCCTCTCATTAACGGTGTCAAGGTCAAGGACTATGACGAAATCCTCAATGTCAACGGCAACGGTATGATGGGATATATCACCATCCCCAAAATCAAGGTTGAGCTTCCCGTATATCACGGCACTTCCGATGCGGTTCTCAATGTTGCAACGGGCCACCTTCAAGGTACAAGCCTTCCCGTAGGCGGCAAAAGCACCCACTGTGTGCTTTCTGCTCACAGAGGTCTGCCTTCTGCAAAGCTTTTCACAAACCTCGACAAAATGGCGGTGGGCGACACATTTACTCTCACCGTACTTGACCGTGTGCTGACTTATGAGGTTGACCAGATTGTTATTGTACTTCCTCAGCAGGTAAATGATATTTACATCGAAAAAGACAAGGATTACTGCACTCTTGTAACCTGCACTCCCTACGGTATCAACACACACAGACTTCTTGTAAGAGGCAAGAGAATTGCAACTCCTGAGCCTGAAAAGGTTGTGACCGTAATCACCGATGCATATCAGATTGACCCCATGATTGTAACTCCTGCAGTTGCCGCACCTATGCTCGGCTTACTTCTCATCTATCTTCTTATTAAATACAGAAAAAAGAAAACGGTGTAAAGATGTGTCCCTACCGTAACAGATTTTCTCCACACAAAGAGGTGTATAAAATGACGGACAGAAAAACAAACAGAATAATTTCACTTCTGGTGGCTTCACTTCTGCTTTTCACTATGAGTCTTTATGTCTTTGCAGGTGACAGTATAACCGTTGACCTTTCACAGAAGGGAAGCATAAGTCTTTCTCTTTCTGACAAGGAAACAGGTGAAGCAATAAGAGGAAAAAAATTCAGCCTTTACCGTGTCGCTTCAGCTTACACCAGAGCTGACAGCATAGCCTATACCTTTGTGGCTGAGTTTGCTCAGAGCGGTATAAGTCTTCTTGACAGAAATGCGGATAATCTTCCGCTGCACCTTGCTTACTATGCAAAAAGCAAAAATCTTCCCCATATGGAAAAATATACAGATGCAAACGGAAGACTTACCTTTACCGACCTTGAAGCGGGGCTTTATCTCGTTGTATCAGAGGACGTTGCTTCAAATCCGTTTCTCGTGAGCATACCTGAATTCCTGAACGGTGAATGGAGCTTCAACCTTGACGCATCACCGAAAATTGAAGGTGACATTGACACAGACGAAAGAAACGATATCACCGCAGAGAAAAAATGGAAGGGTGACAACCACCCCGAAAGCATAACAGTTGTGCTTCTTCGTGACGGCAAGGAGTATGACGAAGAAATTCTCAGCGCAGAGAATGATTGGAAAATAACCTGGGAAAATCTCAGCAAAAACTATGCCTGGGCAGTTGTTGAGAAAAATGTTCCCTCAGGCTTTGAGGCTTCCTATGAAACCTACGGCAGAAAAACCGTAATCACCAACAGCCGACCGGGTGAAGAGGAAACCACAACAAGTCCCGATGATACCACCGATTACGAAGACACAACCGCTCAGGAGGACACAACTTCACCTGATGACACCACATCACCTGACGGCACAACTGATCCGCAGAAAACAACAAAGCCTCAGGGCTCAACCGTTCCCACCTCAAAGGGTGAAACCACAACCAAGGAACAGCTTGCAGACACAGGACAGCTCAATTGGCCCGTACCTGTTCTTGCAGCTCTCGGTATTGTTCTTTTCAGCACAGGCTGGGCAATGCTGAACCTTAAAAAAGAGGAAGCGCAGGGTTAAATCGGTATGAGAAGAATAAGAATTGCAAAAGCGCTTATGAGTGTGGGTGTAATCTGCATTGCATTTTCAATCGGTCTGCTTTGCTACAACAATTACGAAAACCGAAAGGCTCAGCAGTTTTCCGATGCAATAATGGAAGTGCTTCGCATAATGGTGGAAACCGAAAAAGCAGAGAATCAGCGCCCTGATCCTTTTGACGACAGTATGACCGAAAAGAAAATTGACGGTTATATGTATGTGGGTTATCTGTCAATTCCTTCTTTGGAAATTGATTTGCCTGTAATGTCAGAGTGGGATAAAACAAGGCTGAGAATTGCCCCCTGCAGATATCACGGCTCAACCAAAACCGACAATCTTGTAATTGCCGCACATAACTACCGTTATCATTTCGGTTATCTCGGCCATCTGAAAAAAGACGATGTGGTGGTTTTCACTGATATGGACGGCATTGATCACACATATAAAGTGAAGCGTGTTGATCAGGTGCTTCCCACAGATGTAGACAAGGTCAAAGACACAGGCTTTGAGTTGACTCTTTACACCTGTACCTACGGCGGCGCAAGAAGAATTGTTGCAAGGTGTGAAAAGGTTAAATAATCATAAAGCTCTTCAGTTTTCCTGCTGAAGAGCAAATTTTTTTAGTTGCTTTTAAGTTGATGATTTATATTTAATAGTGTATAATGAGTCTTATAAGCAAAAAGGAGGAAATGCTATGCGACTTTTACTTGCTGAAGATGAGCAGGATTTATCCAAGGCTCTCTGCGCTATTTTAAAACATAACAACTATTCTGTCGATGCGGTTTATGACGGTCAGGATGCGCTTGATTACGGCCTTTCCGAAAATTACGACGGAATTATTCTCGATATAATGATGCCGAAGAAAAACGGAATTGAGGTTCTCACCGAGCTTCGCAAAAGCGGTGTTGATACACCTGTTCTTATTCTCACCGCAAAAGGTGAGGTAGATGATAAGATTCTCGGCCTTGATTCAGGTGCTGATGATTATCTCACAAAGCCCTTTGCAATGGGTGAGCTTCTTGCAAGAATCAGAGCGCTCACAAGAAGAAAGGCTGATTTCACACCTAACCTTCTTTCAAGCGGAAACCTTTCACTTAACAGAGAAACCTTTGAGCTTTCTGTGGATGGTGAATCAATCCGTCTCGGCAACAAGGAATTTCAGATGATGGAAATGCTTATGTCAAATCCGGGCAGACTTATTTCCACCGAGCAGTTTATGGAAAAAATCTGGGGCTATGAAACCGAAGCGGAAATCAATGTTGTATGGGTATACATATCCTATCTCAGAAAAAAACTTGCCTCTCTTAAAGCAAGCCTTGAAATCAAGGCTGTAAGAGGTGTAGGCTACACATTGGAGGAAACAAAATGCTGAAAAAGCTGCAGCACCGTTTCGTGGCAATTGCAATGTTTGCCCTTTCCATAATGTTTCTTGTGCAGCTTGTGGCGGTTAATGTGATTAACCTTTATCAGCGAGACTCCGAAACAAGGGCAATTCTGCAGATAATTGCAGACAACAACGGTGTGCTTCCCGGCGGAGGAGAAAACGGCAGCAATCTTTCTGATTTTCTCAATCCCTTCGGCAAGCTGGAATTCAATATTGAAACTCCCTATTCCACAAGATATTTTGTGGTTGAACTCAGACAGAATGTTGCAACAAAAATTTCAACAGAGCATATTGCTGCCGTAAGTGACAGGGATGCTTATGAATATGCCTCTGAGGTTTACCGTAACGGCCCCGGCTTCGGTGTAATCGGGCCTTACAGATATTACTATAAAGAGGGACCGCAGAAATCCATAATGGTCTTCATTGACGTAACCCGTGACCTGAAGCTTTCCTTTGCACTTATGTCAATTTCGGCAACGGTTACCTTTATAACCTTGTGCCTTATTCTTGTGCCTGTGTGGTGGCTTTCGAAAAAAGCGCTCAAGCCGGTGGAGGAAGCAATGGAAAAGCAAAAGCAGTTCATTACCGATGCAGGTCACGAGCTGAAAACACCCATTGCAATAATCAGTGCCGATGCAGAGGTTATGGAGCTTTGTCAGGGTGAAAACGAGTGGCTGACAAGCATAAAAAAGCAGACGGTAAGAATGAACACTCTTGTAAAAAATCTTGTTGATCTTTCAAAGCTTGGCGAAGAATCTGACAAGAAGAAACGCACCGTTTTCAATATCAGCGAGGCTGTGCTTGATACAGCATCAAATTTTGAAACAACGGCAAAGGCAACAGGAAAAACATTTACCTATTCAGCCGCAAGAGATCTGAGATATAACGGAAATGAAGAGGAAATAAGGCAGCTCATTTCCATTCTCTGCGACAACGCTATGAAGTACGCTGACGAAAACGGTATGATAAAGCTGAATATGTATAAGGTAGGCAAGAATATACAGATTGATGTGTATAACACCTGCGATTATGTGGATCCGTCTACGGTGAACAAGCTCTTTGACCGTTTTTACAGAGCAGATTCATCACGCTCAAGAGAAACGGGCGGCTACGGAATCGGTCTTTCGGTTGCAAAGGCAATTGTGGAAAGACATAAAGGAAAAATCCGTGCCGTAACCGATGGCACAACGGCAATTACATTCAGAATCACACTCTGATAAAAATATATCCGGGAAGGGAGGGTAAGTCCAGTGTTTATTTTAAGAAGAATACGCAAAAGAATAAAGGGAATTTTCGCTGTTCTGGCAGCGCTTACAATGGCGTTTTCTGTGGGCGGAAACAATGAACCAAACGAGCCTTCCTCTGGAACCACAAAAGGACTTATTCTGTCCACAACAAAAAGTGAAACTACGGTTGTTACGGAATCGGACAGTCAGAAGAGTGAAAATCAAAATGAAACATATATTATTCTTGCTGATGATATGACCACCATAAACGGCAGGGGTGCGTCCTTCTCTGACGGTGTTGTAACTGTCAGCAAAAGCGGAAATTACAGCTTCAAGGGTGAGCTTAATGACGGACGCATAGTTGTCAGCCTTAAGGATGACGGCGAGGTCAGACTGAATTTTTACGGCGTAAATATAAGCTCATCAAAGGGTGCCGCAGTTTCAGTTCTGAAAGCGCCTGAGGGTGCAGAGCTGCACTTCGGAAAGGGAACATACAACACCCTTGCAGATACAGATGAAAGAGCGCTCAGCTTCAGGGAAGCAGACGGAGATTCTGCAGTTGTTTTTTCAAAAGACGATATTATGCTGACAGGTGAAGGCACATTATCAGTAAAAGCTGATTTCAATAAAGGTGTTTTTTCAGAAAAAGATGTGACACTGAAAGATGCAGAAGTGAGCATCGTCAGCTTCGATGACGGAATCCGAAGCCTTGACAATGTGAGAGTTGAAAACAGCGAGCTTCTTATTGTGTCAGGCGGTGACGGTATTCACGCAGACGGTAAAAGCGGTGATGCAAAAGGAAAATTCCTCTCTCACGGCAGCAAAATTACTGTGTTCGGAGATATGGACGGAATAGATTGCTCAGGTGACATTTTTGTTTTCGACAGTGAGCTTGATATAACTGTCGGGGACGGAAGCAAAGGCAGAAATAATCGCTCAAATCACGATTTCATTTTTGATGATAATAATATTTCTGACAAGAATAAAAACGATATTTTTGCTTCAGGCAGAGCAACTGCAGACAGCAGTACCCTTGAAAGATTTATGGAAAAAAACATTTCCCTTTCAGGTATATCAGGCGGCAGTGAAGGGGTTTTCAGTGATACAATCATTAAAATCAATTCAGCTCAGCACGGAATCAGCTGTGAAAGCATTGAAACGGAAGACGGCTTCTGCTCGCTGAAATGCGACGGAAACGGACTTTTTGCCAAAGAAGATATTTCGGTTGACGGTACAGATGTGAATATAATGGCATACGGCAACGGAATTGAAGGTGAAGAAATCAGCCTTCTGGACGGCAAGATTTTTATAAGTGCTATGGGTGAAGCTGTCGTTTCATCAGAGGGTGAAGACGGAATTGAAATTGACTCTGCCTTTGTGCAGACTGAAAGAATCGGAAGAGACAAAAGCATTGTTCCCTAAACCTTGACAAAAAGGCATAAAAGTGATAAAATCTTCTGCGGTAATTATAGAAATAAGGACAGGTGAATAACAATGTCAGGCCATTCAAAATGGAGTACTATCAAGAGAAAAAAAGAAAAGACCGACGGTGCAAGAGCTAAGGTCTTCACAAAAATCGGCAGAGAAATTGCAGTTGCAGTCCGTGACGGCGGTCCCGACCCCGCTTCAAACTCAAAGCTTAAGGACGTAATTGCAAAGGCAAAGGCTAACAACGTGCCTAACGATAACATTGAAAGAATCATCAAGAAGGCTTCAGGCGAAGGTAACAGCGCTAACTACGAAGAGATTATGTATGAAGGCTACGGTCCCTCAGGTATTGCAGTTATCGTTGAAACACTTACAGATAACCGTAACCGTACTGCAGGTGAAATGCGTCATTACTTCGACAAGAACAAGGGTAACCTCGGTCAGCAGGGCTGTGTGTCATTCATGTTCACTCGTTACGGCGTAATCGTAATCGAAGCTGAAGATGTTGACGAAGACAAGCTTATGGAAGACGCTCTTGAAGCAGGTGCAGTTGACTTCATCACCGACGAAGAGGATATCTATGTTGTTCGTACAGAGCCCAACGATCTCGGTGCTATCCGTGATGATCTTGAAGCAAAGGGTTATACATTTGTTTCAGCAGAGGTTGAGTATATTCCCAACACAGAAACTGCTCTTTCAGATCCCGATGACCTTAAGATGATGGGCAGACTTCTTGAAATGCTTGAGGATAACGATGACGTACAGAATGTATGGCACAACCTTGAAAACGAAGACGACCTTCCCTGATAATGATTTTAAGTTAATCCTTAAAATAAAAAGTGTGCGGAAATGCCGGCGGATTTATATCCGTCGGTGTTTCTGTTTTTTAGAATAAAAATGAGCTTGCCTTCATATCATATATGGGGTGATAATATGGATAAAAGCAAACTCAAGGTATACGGAATTTTTGTTCTCATAACTGAGGCAATCGGTGCAGTTGCAGGTCTTCTCACATCTCTCGGAATGAATGCCTATGAAGCGGCAGAAAAGCCTGCTCTCACACCGCCTGCAATAGTATTTCCCATTGCATGGACAATACTTTATGCCCTTATGGGTATCGGTGCGGCAAGAATATGGATGAGCGAAGAAAGCGGCGAAAGGGCAAGAGGACTCAGACTCTACGGAGTACAGCTTTTTATGAATTTCCTCTGGAGCATTTTCTTTTTCAATTTTCAGGCTTACGGCTTTTCTTTTTTCTGGCTTTTATTCCTTCTTGCAGCGATTGTTCTTATGACGCTTTCCTTTTACAGAACAGATAAAATTTCAGCATATCTTCAGATTCCCTATATTCTGTGGGTGAGCTTTGCCGCATATTTAAATTATATGGTCTGGATGCTCAACGGCTGAGTTATTTTATATCTCCCGAAATAAACGAGGAGCTTATCCAGCCGTACAAATCTTCAGAAGCAACATAGACATAAACCCAGTTGTCGTTTTCTGCCGAACCACCGATTACCTGAACCTCGCTGCCTGAGGAAAGGGACGAAATCTGACCGTAAACCTCAGAGGGACCCTTGCGCAGAGAAATGCTTTTTGCTGAGGATACCGTACAGTTTACAGGTGCATAGTTTATCTGCGGTTTAACAGTTCCCGACGATGAACTGAAGTGACTTTCGGTTGTAAGCGGTGCTTCTGTTGTGGTTTCTCTCTGCTCAAAAAAATCAGCCACTGCGGGAGCTATATCGAAATAATCGGCTGCGGTGAAAATTGCCGTGCAGAAAAGCAGAATACACAGTATTGATAAAAACGCTACTAAGGGCCTTGATGAGGTCTTTTGTTTCTTCTGAGGTTTTTCCTGAGGTGAGGCTGAAGCGCTCTCAAATGACTCCTCAGGCTGAAAAATCCGCCCTTTTGTCATTATATCCTCATATGATGTGTCACGGGATATAAAAATGGGCTTCGGTTCAGGTTCTGATTTGCGTTCAGGTGTTGTGTCATCCTGCTGACACTTTTCACCGCAATGGGGACAAAAGTTTTCAGAGCCGTAAAGGATGTAGCTGCATTTTTTACAGGTCATAATAAAATTCCTTCTTTCAGTTTGATTAGTGAAGGGATTTTATCACACATAAAGGAAGAAGTTTGTCACAATATAAAAGTCCGGTAAAAACACAAGAAGCTCAACCTGAAGTTGAGCTTCTCTTGTGCATATTTGAAAGGAGAGGGGAGTGCAATGGGAAGGAGGGTTGAACCGTGAAAAATCGGAAAAAACACGTTTCATTTCCCACTGCACAATTAGAGTATAACTGATTAACTTAAAATAAAGCTAAATCAGTTGATAACATTCTATTAATGTATAGTGTAATCTGTGTGAAAAATTCCGTAATAGAAAGAAATTTTTTCGAAAAGAGTTGAAATATGGGGAGCAAAGCTCCGATTATATCCGTGTCAGTAAAGCTCGGAATCTTTGTATTCATACCGCCAAAGAAAAATGAATCCGGCGGATATAATCAACTCTTTTCCTATTTACGATTCAATTTTTTCGCAGATGATAACTGACCTTTTGCAGAAGTATGAAGTTGCGACTATATCTTAACTCTCAACTCTCCACTCTTAACTCTGAAAAAAAATGAGCCTTGCGGCTCTTTTTTTCTGTTGTTATGCTTTTTTCTTTGAAAGAATAAGGTTTGTGAAGATACCGAGAATAAGTGCACATGCAACTGCAGTAAGTGTAATCTTACCGAATGAAAGTGCAAGACCGCCGATACCTGCAATAAGAATAACTGAAACTGTGAAAAGATTTCTGTTGTCTTCAAGGTTAACTGTCTGAACCATCTTAAGACCTGATACAGCAATAAAGCCGTAAAGTGCCATACAGATACCGCCCATTACACATGAGGGAATTGAGTTAACAAATGCAACGAAGGGTGAGAAGAATGCAATAAGCATTGAAAGAACGGCAGCGGTGATGATTGTGTAAACTGAAGCGTTTCTTGTGATAGCAACGCAAGCAACTGATTCACCGTAAGTTGTGTTGGGACAACCGCCGAAGAAGGCACCAACCATTGAGCCGACACCGTCACCGAGAAGTGTTCTGTGAAGACCGGGGTCTCTGAGAAGGTCTTTTTCGATGATTGAAGAGATGTTCTTGTGGTCAGCAATATGCTCAGCAAAAACAACAAATGCAACGGGAACATATGCAACTGCAAGTGTGCCGATATATGAAGCATCGATTTCTTTAGCGCCCTTAAATGCGGTAAGGAAGGTGAAATCGGGAAGAGCAAATACTGAAAGGTTGTTGAATACTGAGAAGTCAATAATTCTGAGAGCATCGTTACCTGTCTTGATGCCGATAACTGTGAAAATTGCTGCTACTGCATAGCCTGAAAGAATACCGATAATGAAGGGGATAAGCTTAACGCCCTTCTTACCGTAGGTTGAACAGAGCATTGTTACAAAAAGAGCAATAAGACCGCAGAGTACGCAAAGAAGGGGGTTAGCAGTCTGTACCATTGAAACTGTTTCAACAATAGCGCCGTCCTGAATAGCCTGGCCGAGTGACTCAACCATATATTCACCTGACTTGAGGTCGCCGATAGCGTTGCCTGCAAGTGAAAGACCGATGATTGCAACTGTTGGGCCGATAACCTGCTTGGGCATAAGCTTGTCAATCCAGTTAACGCCTGCAAATTTAACAATAAGTGCGATAGCTACATAAACAAGACCTGCGAAAACCGCACCGATGATAAGACCCATATAACCTGCCTCTGCAGAAACTGCGCCTGCGAAAGCGGCAGCCATTGAGCCGAGCAAAGCAAAGGATGAGCCGAGGAAAACGGGTGAACGCATTTTTGTGAAAAGTACATAGCAGAGAGTACCGATACCTGCGCCGAAGAGAGCTGCTGTGGGCTGCATTCCGTTACCGATGATAATAGGTACAACGAGAGTTGCCGCCATAATAGCAAGAAGCTGCTGGAAAGCGTAGATAATCATTTGTCCGAATTTGGGTTTGTCATGAATGTCATAATAGAGTTTCATTTTTCTACCTCCTGATTTATTAAGAAAATTTTATCACAACAGAAGGCTAAAGTAAATAGAAAATAAAGCAGAATAAAGCTGCAGCGTGTAGAAAATAAAGGTTGAAACTTGGTGAAAATGCAGAAATTCGGTTGAATAATAAAAAATCGGGTGCTATAATGGATTTATCATAAAATCGGAGATGATAAAATTGGTAAAAAATGAAGCAAAAATAAAAAATCCTCTTCTTGAAGCAGTAAGAGAACAGCTTGAGCACAGGGCACTCTGGCTTTATTATCTTACTGATGAGGCGAAGAAAAAAGGTCTTGACCCTTATGATTTTGCTGCAGATGCCATTCGTCGCTGCGGACATTTCAACGGTCAGACTTACATTCGCAGAGGAAAAACAGATTCACTCAAGGGTCTTAAGAAAACTCTTTTCACTATTCCTGCTCAGCTGGTTTTTGAAATGAAAATCATTGAGGTCAGGGATGACCGCTTTGAGCTGAAGTTCCATTACTGTCCTCTTGTAAAAGCCTGGCAGAAGGCAGGCTGCACAGATGAAGAAATCAAGGTTCTCTGCGACCTTGCAATGTGCGGTGACAGAGGTATCGGTGATAAATACGGTGCAAAGCTTGACCTTCCCAAGACAATCGGTAACGGTGACGATATCTGCCACCTGATTTATCATAAGTAACAGTAAAATAAACAAAACTGCCTGAATTTGTGTCGGGCAGTTTTTTGTTTTAAAGAGAAAAGCTTTTTCTCAGTCGATAACAGAGGCACAAAAAAAGGACTGCCGAAGCAGTCCTTAATCTTGCATTTATCTCGCTGCAGGGAACTCGTTCTTTTCAAAGCCGAGAACTCTTGCAATCTGAACGGGAATTTCACGGTTCTTCACCTTGTCGCCTGACTTGAAGCCTGCATCCTCTGCTGAAACAAATACGGGAACGTCAACGCTGGTGTGTTCACCTGAGGTGTAATAGAATTCACCTGTCTTCTTGTTCTGCTTGATACCGCCTGTTTCGTGGTCAGCAGTAACAATAACAAGAGTTTCGCCGTCTTCTGCCGCAAAGTCAAGAGCTGCCTTAACAGCCTTGTCAAATTCGATTGTGCTCATTGTTGCACCTTCAAATTCGTTGTTGTGTGAGAACTTGTCAATACAAGCGCCTTCAACCATAAGGAAGAAGCCGTCTTCGTCAGCTGAAAGAAGTTCAATTGCCTTTTCAGTCATTTCTGCAATTCTCGGTGTGTCGTTGTCGTCTCTGTAATTGTAAAGGTCGCTGTAGCTGAACTGACCGAAGCTGCGTGAGCCTGCCTTGAGGGCATCCATTTCTGTTTCGGTGCTGATGTAGGTGAAGCCGTTTTCAGCTGCATTTTCCTTGTTTACACTTGCACTTGCACCGCCCCAGATAAGATCGATGTCTGATGCCAGCTGGTCGTTTGAAATATCCTTTTCCATTGTTCTTGAAAGAGCGTGAGCTGAGAATGATGAGGGTGTAGCACCGCTTGTTTTGTCGGTTGTTACAACGCCTGCAGCCATACCGTCACGTTTTGCAAGCTCGCAAAGGTTAATGGGTACATTAAAATCATTGATGGTGAACGGATCAAAGGGGAAAACACCGAGAGAGTTGATCCAGACTCTGACACCTGTTGAAAGTGCTGTACCGCCTGCAGCTGAGTCTGTTCCGGGGATAAGGAATGAGAAAATCTGTGATTGAGCTTTAACGGGCATGGTTTCCATTGTCATTGAAACACCCTTCTGAGCCTTTGTTGCCTCAATTGTGTTGAAGCCCATACCGTCACCGATCATAAGAATAACGTTTTTGTACTTGCCTTCTGTGTAGTCGTCGCTGACATTGCCTGTCATACCGAAAAATCCGTAAACTGCCATGAAAATTGCCATAGCTGTTGCGACTGCTTTTTTGATTACTGCCATAATATTTCTCCTTTTTCTTTTAGTGTGCAGTTGTCTGCTGTGGTTTGATTATACACTTGTGAAAGATAATTTTCAATATTTTTCCTGTAAAAAAATATGAAGTATTGACAAATTCCTTCTCTGTGGTAAAATTTCTGAGTACATCATTACGGGAGGATAAAAATGGCAATCAGAAACAACTTCAAACATACATTCTATGCATCATACGGCGGTTATTTCGTTCAGGCGATAATTAATAATTTTCTGCCGCTTCTGTTTCTCAAATTTCAAAGAGATTTCAGTCTGCCTTATGATAAAATTTCACTTCTTATTATAATCAACTTCGCTTTTCAGCTGGTGGTGGATTATTTCGCAGCTTATTTTATTGACAGAATCGGCTACAGAACCTGCACGATACTTGCCCATATTCTTGCAACGGCAGGTCTTGTCAGCCTCAGCGTGCTTCCCTATATTCTGCCGCCGTATATCGGTATTATTCTTTCTATTGTAATATACGCAACGGGCAGCGGCCTTATTGAGGTTATTATAAGTCCGCTTGTTGATGCTTGTCCGAGTGATAACAAAGAGGGTGCAATGAGTCTGCTTCACTCCTTTTACTGCTGGGGACATATGTGCGTTGTGCTTCTGTCAACCTTGTTTTTTACGGCTTTCTCTGTGGATAACTGGAGATTTCTTGCCGTAATCTGGGCAATAGTACCTCTTCTCAACGGAATTTATTTCTGCTTTGTACCTTTCCCTGAAATTCTCAGTGAAGGAAGGGGCATGAGCATGAAGGAGCTTTTCAGAACAAAGCTTTTCTATGTTTTTGCTCTTATTATGCTTTGTTCGGGTGCGTGTGAACAGGCAATGAGCCAATGGGCATCAGCCTTTGCTGAGTCAGGTCTTCAGGTGTCAAAAACAACGGGTGATTTACTGGGGCCTTGTATGTTCGCTTTCCTGATGGGCAGTGCAAGAGTGCTTTATTCAAAAATCAGCGAAAGGTTTTCTCTCGCTGCGGTTATGATTTCAAGCGGTGTGCTTTGTATGCTGAGCTATCTGGTGGCTTCACTTTCCTCGAATCCGATGATAAGTCTTGTGGGCTGTGCGGTCTGCGGTTTTTCTGTCGGTGTTATGTGGCCCGGAACATTTTCTCTTGCGGCAATGAAAATACCCAAGGGAGGAACTGCACTTTTTGCAATGCTTGCTCTTTTCGGTGACAGCGGTTGCTCGGTAGGTCCTGCGGTTGTAGGCAGGGGAATCACAATTTTTGACGGTGATTTCTCAAAGGGTATGCTTCTTGCAATTATCTTTCCTGTGCTTCTTGTTGTGGGTGTTGTTCTGCAGAGAAAAAGCAAGGTCAAAGATTGACACGAAAAAAACTTCGTGGTAAAATATTCCAAAGTAAAAATAAGGAGATAAAAATAATGAAAAAATCAATTGCAGTTATTCTTGCGATACTTACAATTTTTTCTCTTATGAGCTGTGCTACAGCTTTTGCTGCAGACGGAGGTATAGTGATTACATGTGTCGACAATTATCCTATAACTATCAAGGAAGTGGATGAAGCAAAGTATACTCCTGTTTTCTATCTCGCCACTTCAGCTTTTGATTATAAATTTGAGATAACTCTTCCCGACGGCTCAAAGCAGCTTCTTAAGTATGATGAAGACAGCGCTGACGATACAACAGCAGCTGCAGCAGAAAGCAGATATGAAATAAGAGGCTTTGATGCTTATGTTGAATTCGAAGATGTAGAATCTGCATGGGCAAACAGAGGTGATACTATTAATGTTTTTGTGCCTGTTCATATCAGCTTCAAGCTTTCAGAAAAGGTGAATGGTGTACATGATTTCAAAAGCTACAATATGGTGGCTTATAAGTATCTTGCACCTTCTTATGTTACATCGGTTACTCCCGTAAAAAATGCTCCCGCTTATATTTATGAAGAATCAGAATCGGCAGATTTCAGAGCAACTGAATTTGAAATCAGATACTGGAACGGCACTTCAAAAACAATTACCCCTGAAATCAAGGCTGTAGAAGAAAAAATTCATTACACCCTCGACGGTGAAAAGCTTATTTACGATGTGAATCACAAAACATCAAAGGTTTACATCTCATATTTTGACGCAAGCTGCTATATTGATATTGCAGAAATCAGAGAGTTTCCCTTTGAATCAATTGAGCTTATCAACTGTGAGCTTAAGGGTGATATGCCTGTAAAGCTGGTTTATCAGATAAACCGTATCGGTCAGGCAACTCCCGAAAGATATACAAAAGAAGTGAACGCATATTCAGGCTGTATTGATTTCGTTGACGGCTACCCGGTTTCATATTCAACCGAAGGCTCAAAATATGTCAGCACCGTTGAAATTTCAGTGGGTAATCTGAAAGATTCAAAGACATATGAAATGCAGCAGCAGGGATTTTTGCAGAAGCTGATTGCAAAAATTGTAATGTTCTTCAAAGCGATTTTCTCTGCAGGTATATTTTAATAAGTAAAACCAAAGGAGGTCGGATTTTCCGACCTCCTCAGACTGTCGATAAACGCACAAGACCACCAATGCAGTTTTATGTCAAATAAAATGAAGCATTTTAATTTAAATAAATTAAACCAAAAACAGTACAAAGTGTCGAACTTTGTACTGTTTTTGCATTGGTTTGACCTTTTTTTGCCCTCTCGGAGTACCACAAGCTGACAAAGGGTAGATATGACAAGGTTTAATGGGGTATATTTTCACCATAGCTTCGTTAAAAAGGCTTGAAAGGCGCAAGCCTTCCTGCGCTTTTTGCCTTGCTACAATAAAAATCTCCTCCCATTAAACTTCAAAGAATCTTAAATGTTCGAGTTGTGGTGCATTTGGGATTTTCTTCGACGAAGCAATACTTGCGTATTGCAAGGAGAAAAAATTTCAAAGGTGCTACAAATCGGGCATTTAAGACTTGTTATATCTATCCTTTGTCAGCTTGCACCTTCGGGACAAAGAAAAGGTCATCTTGCACATTTCTCGGCAGTTTGCCAGCTTGTCGAAAATTACTTTTTCGACAAGCTGAGGAGGTCGGATTTTCCGACCTCCTTTCTTCTTAAATTTTAATGCTCATCATAGTGTGTTACACCGTCATCGTGAACATGATAAGTGGGTTCATAGCCTTCATCATAATGGGTTGAACCGTCCTCGTGCACATGGTAGCCTGGGTTTGTTCCGCTGTTGCCGTTTGAAAGAATAACTGCAACAATTGCAAGAATAAGCACAACAATTGCAACAGGAATGAAAATATGTTTCATTGTAAGCTTCTTTTTCATTTGCTCATCTCCTTACTAAGTTTTTGTAATTATAACAGAAAAGATCACTTTGTGTCAACAAAATTTCTCCCATCTGAAGTCAATCTCAGACGGGAGAATAATTTTTACCACTTGTTTTCTACGTATTCGCAGAAAGCGTACATATCCTTGATCTGGAGCTTTGTGCCGTCGTCAAGGGTAACGTCACCGCTCCAGAGACCGTGAACCTGATGTGTGTGCATTCTTGCAACACCCACGTTCATATCTGAATGGTGGTCAAAGAAGGGCTTCATTGTAAGGTTGAATCTGCCGTCTTCTGAAATAAACTTCCAGTCATCCATAAATTTGTCAGGCTTCGGGAAAACTTCTACGTCAACTGCACCGAACTTGTGAGCCTTTCCGTCATAGAAAATAGCTGTTTCGGTTGCGTTGCTTTCATCACCGATTGCCCAGGTGATTTCAAAGCCGAAGAGGTGTTTTTCACCCTTTTCGTCAGTGATGTAGCTTGAACCGTTACCCCAGTACCATACCATTTTGTGAGGTGTGTTTACACGGCCCCAGTCAAGAGCGCAGAATGAATCTTCTTTCTTGAAGGTGTAGCAGTAATCGCCCCACTTGAAAGTACCTTCACAGGGCATACAGTTCTGCTTTGTTGTCATGAAGTACTTGGTGTTGTCGCCCTCAAAGGGAAGAACTGTTGTGATATTTTCAAGGTCGGGAGCAATATCCATTGTGAAATCGCACTCAACCATCTTGCCCTTGAGAGGCATTTTGAATTTGAGAGTTCTGTATGTAACCTTTGTGTCAAAGTCAAATTCAGCCTTGCCGATTTTGTCCTTGTATCTGTTGGGAACATCGCCCTTGGGTGGGGGAAGATGCTTCTTTCCGCCGAGGAAGAGCTGAGTTGCGTCTGCAACAACTGAACCTTCAACAAGGTTCATGAGCTTTGCAGCAACGTAACCGCCGATGCCGATGTTTGCAAATGAAAGCTGAAGCATATACTTGCCGTCAGCAATCTGGTAGAAGTCCCATTCCTTTTTGCTCATAGGTGAGCCTTTTTTTACGAGAGTTCTGTCGTAATCAAAAACATTGTGTCTTGCCCAGCCCTTGGCATTCAGAGTGCCGTCCTTGTTAAGAAGGGGAGTTGCCTCTGTGTATTCTGTCTGCTTTGAGGGTGCTTTCCAATCCTGGAAAGGAACATAGGTGCGTGGTGTTTCCATATTCATATTTCTCCTTTGTATTATTTGTTGAATACATTGTAATGCTTTTTATTTAGGAATGCAACACTTTTAATAAAATTTGATGAATTAATAAGGTGTTTGTGTTGCTAACAGTCAAAAATTATGCTATACTACAAGAAATACGGAAACAAGGAGAGGCACATAATGGCAGCAATGACAAAGCAACAGAAAACAGAAGCCGCAAAAAGACGTGATGAAACCTTAAGCACTTTCAAAAAAATAGATAACAATATCTGGCTTATGGAATATAAATGCTCTTACGGTCTTGACGCGCTTTTAGAAAAGGGTGTAAGCAATATTATGGATGCAGTAACCTTTCTTCAGAAGGAGGTTCAGCTGCCTCACCTTTATGCAAATGTGTTCCGTCCCGGTGCAGGGTGTTCAACCTTCAACGCAAGAACAGAAGAAGGTCAGTACATAATGGGAAGAAACTTTGATTATAAAGAAGCTCCCTGTGTTGTCTGCTGGACTGCACCCGAAAACGGATACCGCAGTATGGCTGTAATTGATACAACCTTCGGTCTTTACGGCACAAAGTATCTGAGCTTTAAAAATAAAGATAAGCCGCTGCGCTTTATGGGCGCACCATACATTGGTATGGACGGCATCAACGAAAAAGGCTTCACCTGTGCAGTTCTTGAAATCAAGAGCAAGGCAACAAAGCAGAACACAGGCAAAAAGCCCATTATCACAACCGTAGCTCTTCGTGCGGCTCTTGATAAGTGTGCAACCGTTGATGAAGCAATCAACCTTTTTGCTTCTTTTGATATGCATGACTCACTTTTCATAAATTATCACTACCAGTTTGCTGATGCAAGCGGCAAGAGTGCCATTATTGAGTATGTTGATAACAAGATGTATGTAATTGAGCAGAAAAAGGAAAACGACAATCTGATTCTGACCAATTACTTCCTCACACCCGGTGGGGATAATCACGACGGCAGAGGCTATGACAGATATGAGAGAATAGAAAAAAGGCTTCAGCTTACTGACGGAAAAATTTCAGAAAAGGATGCAATGAAGCTTCTTTCAGAATGTGTTCTTAATTACCGTCATCCCACTCTCAAGCACATGGTTATAACTCTCTGGAGCGCGGTATATAACTGCAACGAAAAATCAATGCTTCTTTCAGCAGGTATGGACTACAGCAAGCAGTATAAGCTTTATGTGGATAAGCCCTGCGAAGTATTTTAAATAATAAGGAGAATAAATCTGATGGACAATTTTGCAAAGAGATTTAAAATTGACTGCTCACCTGTAGCAAAAGAGGAGTGCGTTGTTGTTCGCAAAGGCACTCGTTTCACTGTGCTTACTCCCTGTCTTCTCCGCGTTGAGAATCAGAAAGACAGTAAATTCTGCGATGAGCCTACACAGAGTGTATGGTTCCGTGATTTTGCTGCACCTAAGTTTGAGGTGAAGGAAGACGGAGATACCATCATTATCAGAACAACAAAGGCAAACTTTATGTACTGTCTGAAAACTCAGAAAATGCTCCGTATCAAGCTTATTGACGGCAGAACAGTAACAGATTACAAAGCAGGCAACCTTAAGGGTACCTGCCGTACACTCGACATCACTGCAGGTATTATCACTCTTACCGACGGTGTATGTTCACGTGGCGGTGTTGCAATTCTCGATGACAGTGATACACTTGCTATCAAGGAAGACGGCGTAATTCTTCCGAGAGACAACAAGGAAAGCGACAAGTATTACTTTGCTTACGGCAACGATTATATCGGTGCAACAACCGACCTTTACAAGCTGACAGGCAAGGTGCCTCTTATTCCCAGATATGCCCTTTCCAACTGGTGGAGCCGTTATAAGGCATACACGCAGGAAGAATACCTCACACTTATGGATAAGTTCAAGGAAGAGGAAGTACCCATTACCGTTGCAACGGTTGATATGGACTGGCACTGGGTTGATATCAAGTCAAAGTTCGGCAAAGACAGCCACAAGGTTTCAATGCACAAAAACTTTATGGAATATGTCTATGACGTATGGTCAACAGGCTGGACAGGCTACAGCTTCAACACCGAACTTTTCCCTGATCCCGAAGGCTTCCTCAAAAAGCTTAAGGATGACAACTACAAGGTAACCTTTAATATTCATCCCTCAATGGGTGTTCGTTGGTTTGAAGACCAATATGAAGAAATGTGCCGTGCAATGGGTCAGAACCCCGCAGAGAAAAAGCCTGTTAAGTTTGACATCACAGACAAGAAGTTCACCGAAAATTACTTCGACATTCTTCATCATCCCTTTGAAAAAATGGGCGTAGATTTCTGGTGGATTGACTGGCAGCAGGGTACAAGAACAAACACTCCCGGTCTTGATCCCCTCTGGGCGCTTAACCATTACCACTTCCTTGACAACGCAAAGGATAACCACAGACCGCTTATTCTTTCACGCTTCTGCGGTGCAGGCAGTCAGCGTTATCCCTTAGGCTTCTCCGGTGACACAACACAGACCTGGGCAAGTCTCGACTTCCAGCCGGGCTTTACGGCAACTGCATCAAACATCGCTTATCCCTGGTGGAGTCACGACATCGGCGGTCACTGTATGGGTAAAAAAGACGACGAGCTTTATCTCCGTTGGGTTCAGCTTGGTGTGTTCAGCCCCGTTATGCGACTTCACTCAACCAACAACGAGTTTGCAGGTAAAGAGCCCTGGAATTACAGCGGCCCTGTTGAAAGAATTGCAAAGGATGCTCTTCGTCTTCGTCATAAGCTTCTTCCCTATATCTACACAATGAACTACCGTACTCATATGGACTGCAGAGCAATTTGTGAGCCTATGTACTACGCATATCCCGAGGATGAAAACGCATACAACTGCAAAAACGAATTCTTCTTCGGTACAGAGCTTATTGTTGCTCCCATTACAGAGCACACATCAGCTGATACAAACCTTGCGTCAGTAAATGTGTGGATTCCTGAAGGCAGATACACCGATATTTTCACCGACAGAATTTATGAGGGCAATCAGTTTGTAAAGATGTACAGAGACATTGAAACAATTCCCGTTCTTGCAAAAGAGGGCGCAATCATTCCTCTTGACTCAAACGACAGAACAAACGATTGCTCCAACCCCGAAACTCTTGAGCTTCTCGCTTACAGAGGAAAAGGCAAATTCACTCTCTATGAGGACGACGGCGAAACTCTTTCATACAAAGACGGCAAGTTCCTTAAAACTGCCTTTGCAATTGATGAAAACGGCAGCGATGTAACCTTCACAATCAGCAAAGAAGAGGGCGACAGCAGTGTTGCACCTGCAAAGAGAACATATATCATCAAGTTCAAGGATATTGTAAGCGCTGATGTAACCGTAACAGTAAACGGCAAGGAAACTGAAGCAAAACTCAAAAAGTGCGGAAAGACACTTCAGCTTACAGTTTCTGCAAGAAACACACAGACCGTTGAAGTGAGCCTTGCAAACTGCACATACCTTCAGAACGAGGACAAAAAGCAGGCGCTTACAAGAGTTATTTCAAAATTCCAGATGTCAACGGATTACAAGGGTATACTCTTTAACGGCTTTGTTAAGGGCGAAAAGGAAATGCCCAAGGTTCAGGACGATTTCAGAGGTCCTATTGAAGAAATTCTTAAGATGAAATAAAAAGAAAAGTCATCCGATTTTTTCGGATGACTTTTTTTGTAAAGTGGGTTTGTTGTCTTCAGTTGAGCTTCTGCTCTTTTGCAACAGGAGTAAAGTTAATCACAAAAAGGAAAATCTGCATAAGTGCTATGGGAATCATTTCCATAAGCGCACTTTTGCCCACACCGATGAAAATAACAAGGAAGGTTGCGAGAATCATAAATGCACAAAGGGTGAGCTTGTTGAATTGCGGATGCTTTTTTCTGTTTCTGATGAAAAAGAGGACAATTGGCAGAAGAGTGAAAGCAATAAAAATTCCCGTAGCAACCCAGTGAGCGATTCTCTTGGGGTTCCAGTCTTCAATGCTGTGTCCGAGAGTAAGAGCCACAATGCACACGCTGATAAATCCGAGAGCACAGAGAATGTCATAGAACTTACTTCTGAAGCTGAATTTTCTGTACATATACTGAGTGTTCATAATAATTCCGCCTGAGATAAGTATACCCCAGAGCCAGAACCAGATTTTTCTGTTTTCACAGAGAAGTGAAAGAGTGCCGAGCTCACTTGCAGGATTGTTGCCCCAGCAGAAGGGGAGAACAAGTCCGTATACAAAAGAGATAATAAGAGTGATAATACAAAGAGGTTTCATAAGTTCCGATTTTTTTGCCATTTTTAAAATTTGTTCCTTTCTTTTTTATGCGTCGAGAGATTTCTGTCCTACAAGCTGAAGATAAGCTCCGTCACCCTTGCCCTTGTGTTTGAAGCAGTGTTCGGGAGGCTGATATTCCATTTCGCAGGGTGTATTGCCGCCCTTGGATTTTATCTGAAGTCTTGCAACGGGCGGAATAAAGAACGGAATGATTTTTTTGTCTGATGCCTTATTCCATACTCCGCAGGCAAAATATACACAGTTATTGAAAAGATCCCAGTGGTTTGATGAAAGAATCTTTTTGCTTACTGCAGAAAGCTCGTCTCTTGTAAGGTCATCTGAAATTGAAATACAGCTTTCGTCACAGTATTTGTCATTTCGGTAAGCTTCCATATTGTAATAGATTCCTATACCGTCATATCTTGTAAGACCGAAGGTGGCAAGAGAAACACCTTCATCAGGCTGAAGATTATAAAGTCCTACATCGTAGGCCTCGTCAGAGGTGTTGAGAATATAAACCCAGAGATGCCCGGTGGTGGTGATGCTGCTCCAGCGTGAACAAAGATAAATTTTGCCCACAACCTCATTTCCTGAAGTGGCTTCATCCTGTGCCGCTGAACTGAAAACAGCAAGGCTGAGCAGCATAACAACGGCAAGTAAAAGGGATAACAGCTTTCTGAGTGAATTTTTCATAAAATCTCTCCTTTGCGTTTTACGGCATAATTATACCATATCCTGATACAAATTCAAGGAGATAAGCAGATTTTTAAGTAATAAGTTTTATGTATTTTAATAAAATTTAATAATTCTATAATAAATATATGTTAAAATGCAAATCAAACTGTAAAAATGTGAGGAAAAATCCGATGGCATATAAAGCGGCACATAATAAATACCGTGAACTGTGGAAACGTGACAACGGCCCGATGATAGGCAGATGGGATATAGACTACAGCTATTATTCACCCATTGATTACGGCGCAGATAAAAATAAAAAATATCCTCTTTGCATAATTCTTGTGGGTGCTCTTGAAGGTCTTTTTGAAGGGCTTGAAATTCAGGCTAATGAAATGCCCTTATGGAGTGATGAAAAATATCAGTCACGCTTTACAAACGGCGGAGCATATCTTATGATTCCGCGAGCTCCCGAAGAAGACGGACTTTATTGGGATCAGTCCTGCCTTACCGAATCGCTTAAAGGTGCAATTCTCGATTTCTGCAAAAAGCATGAAAACGTTGATATGAGCAGAATTTATCTTCTCGGCTGGTGTCTGGGTTCTCTCGGTGCAGTCAGCCTTGCCGCTGCATATCCTGAGCTTTTTGCCGCAACGGTACTTATGGCGCCTGACAGAGCGATAACAAAAAGCGAAGCTTCAAGACTCAGAGAAATGCCTGTGTGGATGATGGGTGCAAAAACCGACACCCACTCATTTTATCATTTCAATATTCTGCCTTCGTGGAAGCTTCTCTGCGGCACAACAAACAACAGAAACAACCTGAGGCTCACCACATATCTCCGTGCAGTAGATGTTTACCTTGTGCAGGAGGTGGTGGCTATGGGCAACCATAATCTTTGGGACAATGTTTCCGAGGATATGCACTTTGAGGGTGTACCCTATGACAGAGATAAAATTATCACAGGCTCATATAAGGGAATGAAAACTGTTGACGGTAACGGCGCAGTTCTATATGACCCGTACATAATCAGCTGGCTTTGCAAATATACAAATGACGGCAGGTCAAAAATTTTCACGCCTGAGCTGAATACAAAGCCTCTCGAAAAAGCGTATGTCAGATTCAACGAAACCTTTATGCATGAGGCGCATCAGAAAACCCTGGCTGTTGTGTGCGGAATTTACAGAAAATTAGGCTGGCTTAAATGATATGATTAACCCCACCGATTGATTTCGGTGGGGTTGCTTGTTAAAATCCGATTATGTGACGTTGAAAGTTTTCTTTAGGCGGTTTTTTAATAATGCTGATATCATGTCGTTTTATATATTCAAATGTATCTGTAAAAGAAAGGAATCGCCTTGGTTGTTCATGGTATGTTGTACTTTCAGGAGTTTTTATAAGATTGATATGGAAAATCTTTATAGGAAATGAAGTTAGATTAATTTGCCATTTTCCGACAGGCGTTTCTATGAAGGCGTTATTACTGCTGCGAAGAAATTTGAAGCCTTCAGCTTTGCATAATGGTGCTACAACTTCAATTTTTTCTCCGTGTCTGCGCTCGTTGGTTATCGGTATAGACAGTTGTGCATCGTGCTTGCTTGTTGGGTGACATTTTTTGCATGGAGTGTATCCTGCGGCAACTGCTTTTTCATAGGACTTGAAGCCTTTGAGATTACTGACACCGTGTAGCTTTGAACAACCTCTTAAGTGAAAATTCTGATATCCCTGACCTGCCCAGAATGCTAATCCGGGTTGTGTGAGAGTGTATATATCCGAAAGCTCCTGTTCACTGAGGTTTTCTTTTTTCAGCTTCTCTTCCCTTGCTTTAGCTGCTGTATTTTGTGCTTTAAGCGCTTTTCGTTCTTCTTTGGATACAGGTATGCTTTTTATAGACTCTTTTTTCTTTGCAGCAGATTTTTTAGTTTCAGGTGTAAATTTCAACTTATCATAAGGTGTCGGATTGCATATTTTGCACGGTGTACGACCAGTTTTAATTGCTCCGAAATAAGATGTTGTGCCGTGAATATCAATTGAATTATGAAAGGCCTTGCAGGAATATTTGTGAAAAACCGTTGAGTGTGGTAAGAATATATAATTGTACTGACTGGTGTTTGCTATATGCTCTGCTCTTTTTCTGATCTGCTTTTTGTAATCTTCGGCAATGCATGTGCAAATTTTATAATTCTTTTTTAAAACGCTTTTCAGGTCGGCATATCCGATGATATCGCCGCCGATTTCTTTTATGCAGTGACAGCTTTTGCAGTGAAGTGTGCCGTTGTTTTTGTCTAAAATATAGGGGCTTGACAATTCCTTTTTTCGCGAAACTTCTTTTCTTTTTATTTTTTCAATGGACTTGAGATATTCCTTTTGAGGCTTATTGACCGCTTTAAGAATTTCCAGAAATACTAAAGTATCATCTTTTGAATAGTGCTCAAGCATATTGTCAGTTTCAATACCTAAGCTTTGTGCAATTTTGTAAATTGAATAACCGTTTTTAAAAAATTCAGAAGAAATAAATGAATAAACATAATCGTTTGCTATTACTGTTTTAGGAAAAGTATATTTATGAAGAATTATTCCGTTGAATTTTTCAAATGTGTTCTTACTGTTTTTGTGCCACCATAAAAGAGTATCATCTGCGGTACACCAATGTGAAAATTCATTAAGCACTTCATAAGCACTTTTTGCATATAAAAAATCAGTAACCTTTCCACCGGCATAGGCCACGTCAGTACAATTATAGAAGCTGTTGTCCTGCGGACGGATAAAGTGAGAAAAAGAATCTACAATGTTCCAATTTTCATCTACCTTTACCGCTGACAGCTGTGTAGGTGTAATTCTGTATGTGCGGTTGGTCGCCCATTCAATATCGGCAATAACAAACATAAGTTGTTCACTCCTTTGATTTCTTGACTTAATTATAAAACATAGGATGCTTAAACTCAAGAAAAATCTGTGTTTTTGAGTACCGAAAAAAGGACTCGGCAAAACAACGCCCCACCGATTGATTTCGGTGGGGTATCTGTTATGAGAAATGTTTGATAAGGAAAAGCACAAGCATATGCAGGGGATAGAAGGCGTAGAAGCCATACTGTAAAATTTTGCTTGATTTTCCTTTTCGGTTGCCGTAAAGCCAGATGGGAATAAGTGCAAATACTGCAAAGCCCTGTGAGGGAATTTCAAAGGTTTTTCCGAAAATTTCAACAGGGAAAACAAGCCCTTCAAAAATCACAATGTTGATAAGAATCATACCGATAAGCTGACCGAGCCATGCAAAGGGGAAGTCTCTCATCAGATAGAACATAATAACCGTAAGCACACCGTAATGGTTATAATCCACAAACCCCACAACTGAAGCAAGGAGAATCAGACCAAGCAACAGCACGGAAAGAGCGATATTTTTCAAGCTTCTGTCCTTTTTAAGTCCGTCAATTACCTTTATTGCAAGAAGACCTAAAAGAAGGGTGAAAAGCACATTCTGGTGATAAGGGTTGAAGAAACGGCTGCTATAGAAAAGGTTGAAGGGAATTTCGGTGATAACAGCAAAGCCGAGAAGCCTCAGGGCGTATTTTTTAAAGTTTGATGTATGTACAAAACCCTCTGCAATCTGGAAAGCAAAAATCGGGAAAGCCATTCTGCCGATGTAAGTCATCCAGTCGCCGAAGCTCAGTGCAGTTGCCCAGATATGGTCGCTCAGCATAAAGATAACGGCAATTGTTCTCAGCATATTTGCAGTAAGTCCGCCGAAAGGCTTTTTTATAAGCGGACTGTTTATAGGCAGTTTCATTTTCTTTGTCTCATTCATAGATTTTTCTCCTTTGGGATGTTTCCTTTTTTAAATTATAACACAGAACTTTAAATAAAACTATAAATAAGAAAAAAATGGCAATATCAACAAAACACATCGGAATAATTTGGCTTTACAGACAAAGCCCGTGTATTGAAAACTGTCATATTAATATGATATAATATTCTGAATTGAAATTAATTTATTCTGAAAACAGGCGGTGCATTATGAATAAGAAACCCAATGTTTTGTTTATTGTAACCGATGACCAGCGATTTGATACAATCCACGCTCTCGGTAATAATGAAATCATCACACCAAATCTTGACAAATTAGCGAAGAAAGGCACATCCTTTGTACGGGCTCACATTGCAGGAGGTACCTGCGGAGCAGTATGTATGCCGAGCCGTGCAATGATTCTGTCAGGCAGAAATCCCTTCCACCTTGAAGAGCTTGGCGGCAACATTCCAGAAGAGCACAAAACCCTTGCCGAAACCTTTAAAAATAACGGCTATGAAACCATAGGCCTCGGCAAGTGGCACAACGGCTGTCCGTCTTATGCACGAAGCTTTACTCAGGGTGCAAAAATTTTCTTTGGCGGAATGTGGGATCATTGGAATGTTCCGACCTGCCGCTATGACCCTACAGGAAAATATGACAATGTAATCAATTTTGTGGTGGATTTCTTCAATGATAATCAGCCTATGAAGCAGCATTGCGATGAGTTTGATCCGGGCAAGCATTCAAGCACCCTGCTTACAGATGCGGCAATTGATCTCTTAAATAAAAATGTGCATAAAGAAAACCCCTTCTTTATGTATCTCGCTTTTCTTGCTCCTCACGACCCGCGCACAATGCCCGATGAATTCCGTGAGATGTATGACGCAGAAAAAATTACTCTACCTCCGAATTTTCAGGAGATTATCGACACCAACTATCCTCTTATGGTGCACCGTGATGAAAGTCTTGCAGCTTATCCCCGTGACGAAAAAGAAATCAGACGTCACATTGCTGAATACTTTGCAATGATAACTCACCTTGACCACGAAATCGGACGGCTTTTAGATGCCCTTAAAGAGTCAGGCGAAGAGGATAACACAATAATTGTCTTTACGGGTGACAACGGTCTTGCAGTAGGTCAGCACGGTTGGCTCGGTAAGGAGGATATCTATGAACACGGTGTGCGTATTCCTCTTATTATGGCAGGACCGGGAATTGCAGAGAACAAGAGAAATGATGCTTATGTTTATCTCTATGATATTTTCCCCACACTCTGCGAAAAGGTGGGTATTGATGTTCCCTCATCTGTTGACGGCAGAAGCTTCGCACAGCTTCTTGACGGAAATCACGGAGAAAAATTCCGTGACGAGCTTTACCTTATTTTTGATCAGTTTGTCCGTGGTGTGAAGGATGAAAATTACAAGCTTATTGAATATCGCAACGGTGACAAAGAAGAGGATAAATGGACCTTCCTCTATGACATCAGAAACGACCCGTGGGAAACAGTCAACCTTGCAAATGATGAAAAATATAAAGATAAGGTCAGAGAAATGCGTGAGAAAATTCTTAAGCACCGTGACGAATGGGAAGAACAGTCTCACCCTTGGGGTGTTGATTTCTGGACCAGATTCTGATATAAAAAACGAATCCCCACTTTCAAGTGGGGATAATTTTATGTCTTTTTTCTGTATCTTACCATAGCAGTAATTATGGAAACAATTGCAATAACAGAACCCAGAGCTGCTCCGTAAGCCTGAGAAATATAGTTGTAAATAAGCCAGAAGGGAGCACTGCAAAGTCCGAATTTTCTTATGGTCTGCTCGTTGTCAAACCACAGTCCGCCCGTCTGAAAAAGTGCACCCGCTATAGGCAGAAGCTCAATCCATTCCTTTTGCAGATATGCTGAAGCAAGTCCCACAACGGTGATTATTATCATATTTGAGACAGCTAACCACCTTGCGTGTTTCTTGAAAGAGGGTTCGTTTTTCTTTGCAGCAAGAAACGACGAAACCGTAGACATAAAGTCCATAACTGCACCTGAAAAGGCTCCGAGCAGTACATACTGAAGAACATAAAGCGCGTTGGAAATGCAGGTAACCCAAACAATGTGGCTGCGTTTTTTTAGCTGATAGCTGAGAAGATAAAGCCCTACAGCGGCAAGACCGATAATCTGTGAAACGATAAGCAACCTGACACTTCCTTTCTGATACGGCTTCAGTCAATCACTATAGCCGTTGATTTTTGCCGTGCATACTGCTTTATTATATCATAAATATCTGAGCGGTCAACTGATTTCAGAATATATATGAGAGTTGTTTTATCTGAAATCGGCAACATCTATTTACAAGACTTGCGGTTGATGGTATAATTTTTGATATAATGAGAGAAATGTTTATGATATTTATAAAGAGGTGACTGTATGACTGAAATTAAAGATATTAAAATTTTATCTTCACTTGAAAAAATTTATAATGAGGATAAAATGCCGAAATCTGAGCTTAAAGAATTTACCATGCTTAAAAATGAAAAGAAATCTTTTCAGCTTGCAATTGAAACAGAGGAAGAATGTGAAATAGGTTTGGAGTGCGAAAGCTCAGTCAAGGATATACGCATTTACACCGTTGAGCAGGTGAAATCAGATTTTCCTATGTTCAAAAAGAAAACAGACAACTATTACAGATTCAGCAAGGACGGATATTATCCTGATTTGCTTCTGCCTCTTGAGGGTAAGGTAAGTGCAAAAAAGGGGATAACTGTTCTCTGGCTTGAAATTGATGGGGCAATGAACGATGTCGGAAATCACAGAATTGACATCAGAATCGGTGACAGAACAGTTGGTGTAGATGTTGAAATTATAGACGCCGAGCTTGATTTTAAGGATTTCATTTATACCTGTTGGTTCCATACAGACTGTCTTATGTCTTATTATAAATTTGACGCTTTTTCAGACGAGTATTGGAGAGTGACGGAGAATTATCTCAGAACGGCTGCAGAATACGGTATGACCTGCGTTCTCACTCCCTTGTTCACTCCGCCTCTCGATACCGCTGTGGGCGGTGAAAGACCTACTGTTCAGCTTGTTGACATCACACTCAATAAGGGTGAATATTCATTTAATTTTGATAAGCTGAATCGCTGGATTGAAATGGCAGAAAGATGCGGCATAAGATATTTTGAGTTTTCTCATTTCTTTACTCAGTGGGGTGCAAAAAAGGCGCCGAAAATAATGGTGACTGAAGACGGTGAATATAAGCAGCTTTTCGGCTGGAAAACAAAGGCAATGTCAAGAAAGTATAAGACTTTTCTCAAGGCCTTTTCTGCTGAACTGAAAAAATATATTGAAGAAAGAAACCTCAGAAGCAAAGTGTTTTTCCATGTCAGCGATGAGCCGAATATGTCAATGATATTCTCTTATAAAAAGGCGGCAGCGTATATCCGCACCCTTTTTGAAGGCTACACAGTTATGGATGCGTTATCTGATTACAGATTCTATAAGAAGGGGATTGTGACAAATCCCATACCGTCAAATGACCATATTGAAAAATTCCTCGGCAATGTTGAAAATCTGTGGGTGTACTATTGCAGTGCACAGAATAACCATGACGTAGCCAACAGATTTTTCTGTAACGATTCTGTCAGAACAAGAGTTATCGGTTATCAGATGTTTAAATATGATATCATAGGATTTTTACATTGGGGCTATAACTTCTATTATAAAAGGCTTTCAAAAGGCCTTGTGAATCCCTATGAGGTTACTGATGCAGGCAAAGAATTTCCGTCAGGTGACAGCTTTATGGTATATCCTGCAGAGGACGGTACAGCTCACCACTCATTGAGACTCAAGGTTTTCTATGATGCTCTTCAGGATATGGCAGCGCTCAATACCCTCCAGAAGCTCAGCGATAAAAAGACCTGCCTTGAGATAATTGAAGAAAACGGAAAGCATAACCTGACCTTCAAAGATTATCCTCACGATGACGAATGGTTGCTCAGAACAAGAGAAGCTGTTAACAAGGCTATAAAAGAGAGAATATAATCGGTTTAAAGATTCAGGGGGTGTTTTTGTGGTAGAGGTAGTTGCAGCTTTAATATGGCGTAACGGAAAGTTTATGATATGTCAGCGTCCCGACACAAAATCCTGTGCATTGCTGTGGGAATTTGTGGGCGGAAAGGTTGAAATCGGAGAAACAAAGGAGCAGGCACTTATCCGTGAGTGCCGTGAAGAGCTTGATATAACTCTTTTGGTTGGCAAGCCGTTTATTGATGTTGTGCATGAGTACCCTGACATTACGGTGCATCTGACTTTGTTCCATGCTGAAATAGCAGAAGGTGAACCCAGAATGCTTGAGCATAATGATATAAAGTGGATTACACCTGCAGAAATTCCTCTTTATGATTTCTGCCCTGCTGACAAGGATATTCTCGCAAAAATCACAAAAGAATATAAATGAGTTGAAACAGATGTTGCCGAAGGGTGACATCTGTTTTGCTGAGTACAGTTTTCGGTACAGAAAGAAAAGCTCAGTTGAATTAAGCTGAGATATGTGTTATGATTTACAAAAGAAGATAATTAACAGAAAGCGGTGAAATTAATGCCACTTCAGATTGTGAGACAGAACATAACAAAAATGCAGGTTGACGCTATAGTCAATACAACTAATGAAGAAATGGTGGGTTACAGTGGTGTTGACCTTGCCGTACACTCTGCTGCAGGCCCTGAGCTTGATGAAATGTGCAGAAGACTTGCGCCTCTCGGCCTTGGCAAAGCCATCATAACTCCGGGGTTTAATCTGAATGCAAAATATATCATTCACACCTCAGGCCCTGTGTGGCACGGAGGACTTCAGGGAGAAAGTATTCTGCTTAAATCCTGTTATCTTGAATCGCTGAAGCTGGCGCTTGAGTTCGGTTGTGAATCTGTAGCCTTTCCGCTTATTTCATCGGGTGCTTACGGCTATCCGAAGGATCAGGTGTTGAAATTTGCAATTCAGGTTATAACCGAGTTTCTGAATGAGCATGAGCTTACGGTTTATCTCTGCGTTTATGACCGCACCTCTTATGAGTTCAGCAGAGCGCTTTTCGAGGACATCAGAAGCTTCATAGATGAAGATCCCTTTGAAACGATGATGAAGTGTGTTGTTTGTGAGGCGGTATCTTTTTCCGATGAAGAGTCTGACTGCTCAATGGCAATGCCGTTGAAAGAAAGAGCAGCTGCGCCGAAAAAGAGAAAAATGAGCAGCGCTGAGGATAAAACCTTAGAGGAATATATGAAGGCTATGGATAAAAGCTTTGCATATAAGCTTTTTGACCTTATTGATGCAAGCGGAATGAGTGATGTTGAGTGTTATAAAAAGGCAAACGTGGACAAGAAAACCTTTTCAAAAA
Source organism: Acutalibacteraceae bacterium (assembly GCA_045645885.1). GTDB lineage: Bacteria > Bacillota > Clostridia > Oscillospirales > Acutalibacteraceae > UBA6857. The sequence goes on from JAZRJR010000063.1 coordinate 56,927, forward strand.
TAAAGTGTAATCCCAAGTCTTACAAGCCCTCAAAGCAGACGGCAGTTGCCTTTGCAATAGCCTTGCAGCTTGACCTTGATGAAACGCAGGATTTACTCGCTTCGGCAGGTCTTACACTTTCACGAAGCTTTGTTTTTGACAAGATTATCCGCTATTTTATACAAAGAGAGATTTACGATATTTTTGTGATTAACGAGGCTCTGTTTGAGTTTGACCAGGTGCTTCTCGGTTGCTGAAAAAGTCTCCCGACAAGCGACCAAATGAATTTAATAATCCGTTATACTATGGTTGTAAGGTTGAAAAACACCTTGCAGCCATTATTTTTTTCGGAGGTACAACAATATGAAAAACAACAGAAACAATATTACGGAATTAGTATTTATCCTTGACAGAAGCGGCTCAATGTCAGGCCTTGAGAGTGACACCGTAGGCGGATTTAATTCAATGATTGAAAAGCAGAAGAAGGAAGACGGTGAGTGCTATGTTTCAACCGTGCTTTTTGATAATGTCAGTGAAGTTCTTCACGACAGAGTCAGGCTTTCTGAAATCAGATCTATGACTGACAGAGAATATACAGTCAGAGGTTGCACAGCTCTTCTTGATGCAATCGGCAGCGCAATTCACCACATCGGAAATATCCACAAATACGCCCGACCTGAAGATGTGCCTGAGCACACTATGTTCATCATTACAACCGACGGTCTGGAAAACGCAAGTCACAGATATGACAGTGAGCAGGTAAAGAGAATGATTGAGAGGCAGAAGGAAAAATACGGCTGGGAATTTATTTTCATCGGTGCGAATATTGATGCCGTTGAAACTGCAAGAAGCTACGGTATAGATGAAGACAGGGCAGTAAACTATAATGCAGACTCAAAAGGCACAGGCATAGTTTATGAGTCGGTTGCCTGTGCAGTGAGCAATGTGAGAAAGTGTGCGCCTCTTGATAAAGCCTGGAGAAAAGACATTGACGAGGATTACAGAAAGAGAGGAAAGAAGTAAAAAAACAACCCCACCGAGAAATCGGTGGGGTTTAACATTATCAGAACGATAATTACTTGTTAGCAATAGCTGCCTGAGCTGCTGCAAGTCTAGCGATGGGCACACGGAAGGGTGAGCATGATACATAGTCGAGGCCAATCTTGTGGCAGAATTCAACTGATGTGGGGTCACCACCGTGTTCACCGCAGATACCGCAGTGAAGAGCGGGGTTAACGGGCTTACCAAGCTTAAGAGTCATATCCATAAGCTTACCAACGCCGTTCTGGTCGAGCTTAGCGAAGGGATCGTTTTCGAAGATCTTTGCATCGTAGTAAGCATCAAGGAACTTACCAGCGTCGTCACGGCTGAAGCCGAATGCCATCTGTGTAAGGTCGTTTGTACCGAAGCAGAAGAAGTCAGCTTCCTTAGCGATTTCGTCAGCTGTAAGAGCAGCTCTGGGAATTTCGATCATTGTACCAACTTCATACTTGAGGTCAGCGCCTGCTGCAGCGATTTCTGCATCAGCTGTTTCAACAACGAAGTTCTTAACGTACTTGAGTTCCTTAACGTCGCCAGCAAGAGGAATCATGATTTCGGGAACGATGTTCCAGTCGGGATGAGCCTTGCTTACGTTGATAGCTGCACGGATAACAGCAGCTGTCTGCATCTTAGCGATTTCGGGATATGTTACTGCAAGACGGCAACCACGGTGACCCATCATAGGGTTGAATTCGTGGGGTGAAGCGATGATGTTCTTGATTGTTTCAACGCTCTTGCCCTGAGCAGCTGCAAGTGCTTCGATGTCAGCTTCCTCTGTGGGAACGAATTCGTGGAGAGGAGGATCAAGGAAACGGATTGTTACGGGGTTGCCTTCAAGAGCTTCGTAAAGAGCTTCGAAGTCGCCCTGCTGCATGGGAAGAATCTTAGCAAGTGCTGCTTCTCTTTCTTCAACTGTATCTGAGCAGATCATTTCTCTGAATGCTGCGATTCTGTCAGCTTCGAAGAACATGTGCTCTGTACGGCAAAGACCGATACCTTCTGCACCGAGTTCAACAGCCTTCTTAGCGTCAGCGGGTGTATCTGCGTTTGTTCTAACCTTGAGAGTTCTGAATTCGTCAGCCCAACCCATGATGATTCCGAAGTTACCGGAAATCTCAGCATCTACAGTAGCGATGATACCGTCGTAGATGTTACCTGTTGAACCGTCGATTGAAATCTCTGAGCCTTCAACGAAGGTCTTGCCTGCAAGAACGAACTTCTTGTTTTCTTCGTCCATTGCGATTTCCTGGCAACCTGATACACAGCAAGTACCCATACCACGAGCAACTACTGCTGCGTGTGATGTCATACCGCCACGTACTGTAAGGATACCCTGAGCAGCCTTCATACCTGTGATATCTTCGGGTGAAGTTTCAAGACGAACAAGGATAACCTTTTCGCCCTTTTCGTTCCATGCAACTGCATCTTCAGCTGTGAATACAACCTTACCGCAAGCAGCACCGGGTGATGCACCAAGACCCTTGCCGATAGGTGTAGCAGCCTTGAGAGCCTTCTGGTCGAACTGAGGATGAAGAAGAGTGTCAAGGTTTCTGGGATCGATCATTGCAACAGCTTCTTCCTT
>JAZRJR010000064.1:0-11499 GCA_045645885.1 Acutalibacteraceae bacterium
TATAAATTCATTATTTTTGCATGTAAGTATTTTTATGTTTCTGCTCTCAAGAAAATTTTTAAGAAATAACGGCATATCACCCGATATTACAAGACTTACCGCACCTTGAGGCAGATTAGGCTTTTCAATAAATTTTCTCATAATATTATAGCCTCAAAAGCTTCACGTATAGTGCGTACTCCCCTGATATCTATTTCATTTTTCAATGAAGATGAAATATTCTTCAGATTACTTTTGGGAATAACACATCTTGTGAATCCAAGCCTTGCAGCCTCTTTTATTCTCTGTTCACAATGTGATACACCTCTTATTTCACCTGCAAGTCCGATTTCGCCAAAAGCAAGAACATCATCACGCAATGTATAGTCCTTCAGTGATGAAACAAGTGCCATAACAATCGTAAGATCAAGCGCAGGCTCATCAAGCTTCAGACCTCCAACAACATTTACATAGACATCATTACCTGCAAAGAAATATCCTGCACGTTTTTCAAGCACGGCAAGAAGCATATTAAGTCTGTTAAAATCAAATCCGTTGGTAATTCTCCGTGGATTTCCGTAATTATTTGATGCAACAAGTCCTTGTATTTCAGCAAGTATAGGTCTTGTACCCTCCATAACACAAGCTACACAAGAACCTGGTGTGTTTTTAGGTCTTCCTGAAATCAACATGGCTGAAGGGTTTTCAACCTCTTTAAGACCGCTGTCGTACATTTCAAACACACCGATTTCATTTGTTGAACCGAAACGGTTTTTAACAGCTCTCAGAATTCTGAAAGAAAGATTGCGTTCACCTTCAAAATAAAGCACAGCATCTACAATATGTTCAAGCACTTTAGGACCGGCAATATTTCCGTCTTTATTGACATGACCAACCATAATTACAGGAATTGAAAGAGATTTTGCAGTTCTCATAAGCATATTGGAGCATTCACGAACCTGAGTTACACAGCCGGGTGAAGAATTCAGCATTGTAAGATTCATTGTCTGAATTGAGTCAATTATTACAAGATCGGGCTCAGTTGAACGGATATTTTCACATATAGCTTCAATATCCGTTTCACACAAAAGGAACAGATTTTCACCTGAAACTGAAAGACGGTCAGCTCTCAGCTTAATCTGACTGTATGATTCTTCGCCTGAAACATACAGAATTTTCAGCTTCTTTCCGAGCTCTTTGCAAATCTGAAGCAAAATAGTAGATTTACCGATACCGGGATCACCGCTTAATAACACAAGAGAACCTTTGACTATACCTCCGCCAAGAACACGGTCAAGCTCATACATACCGGTTTTATATCTCAGTTCAGTATCAGGTTTGATTTCACTCAGTGAATATGAAGTGACATTCTGTATTGAACGCACTGCTTTATTGTTGCTTTTGGTAGTAATTTCTTGTTTAATCTGTTCCTCCAGAGTAGCCCATTCACCGCAATCAGGGCATTTTCCAAGCCATTTCGGTGTTTCGTAACCACAAGACGAACAAACATATACTGTTTTACTTTTTCCTGCCATTTTAATTTCTCCTTATACATAAAGGTATTTATTAATTCCGTCAACAATTGATAAAACCATTTTAATCTGATATTTATTATCCTCCAGCCTCAGTGCTTCTGACGGATTTGACATAAAACCGCATTCAACCATAACAGCCGGTGATTTTATATTATGCAGCAGAAAGATTTCCTTGCCGCTTTTTTTAATCTTTCTGTTATTGTCTTTTTGCAGATGATTCCTGACAGAGTTCTGGATACTGTCAGCCAATATCTTACTTTCAGGGTTATTATCGGAATAGAACACTTGTGCGCCCCAATATTTGCTTTCTGTAAAATAATTCTGATGTATACTTAAAAAGATACCGTCAGGGTTGTTTTCGGCAATTTTTAAGCGATTGTGCAAATCAGAAACCTTTTTATCTCTCATTGCAGAAGATGATTCATCATATATCAATTTATCTTCGGTTCTCGTCATCAGTGTTCTGTAACCGCAAAGCTCTGTAATATATTTCAATTTGTTTGAAATCTGAAGATTGATATATTTCTCAACAACACCCTTTGAAGATACTGTTCCTCCGTCTTCTCCCCCATGCCCTGCATCAATTATTATAAGTTGTTTTATTGAAGCAGTCAGATTGCCGGTTGAAGCAGATATGCCGACCTTCGACGTTGCAATAAAAAGAATAAATGAAATTATGAGACATCCTGTAAGAACCCCTGAAAAAAGTTCTTTAAATTTCAGTGTGAAATAAATACCGTTTTTCATAACCATCACCATTAGAGGTTATGAAAATATGTTACTTATTATAACAAAGTATACATTAAAGTTGAAAAATTATCAACAGTAACAAGTACCGAATTTGTCACTTAAAAAGAAAAGCAAGGTGAATTTTGCATCACCTTGCTGATTTTTTATTTAACTTCAACTCTCCAGCCGTAGGGATCGTCTTTCTTTCCCCACTGAATACCTGTAAGTTCATCATAAAGCTTCTGTGTAAGTTCACCGATGCCTCCGTCTCCGATTGTCATAACATCGTCAACATAACGAAGCTTGCCAACAGGAGAAACAACTGCAGCTGTACCTGTGCCCCATACTTCTTCAAGTGTACCGTCTTTTGCAGCAGCAACAAGCTCGTCAACAGAAATTCTTCTTTCTTCTACTTCGTAGCCCCATGATTTGCAAACATGGATGATTGAGTTACGTGTAATACCGGGAAGAATGCTACCGTTAAGCATCGGAGTAACAACTTTACCACCGATTTTAAAGAAGATGTTCATAGCACCAACTTCTTCGATGTATTTTCTTTCTACACCGTCAAGCCAGAGTACCTGTGAATAACCGCTGTCGTGTGCTTTAACCTGAGCTATAAGAGAAGCAGCATAGTTACCGCCTGTTTTCGCAAAGCCCATACCACCCTTAACAGCACGAACATACTCGTCTTCAATCCAGATACCAACAGGAGCAAGACCGCTTTCGTAGTAAGCGCCTGAGGGTGAAAGAATAATAATGAAGAGATATGTCTTTGAAGGAGCAACTCCAAGGAATTCATCAGTTGCAATAATGAAAGGACGGATGTAAAGTGAAGTGCCTTCATCAGCGGGAACCCAATCTCTGTCAACATCAACAACAGCCTTAACTGCATCAACAAAATCTTCAATAGGAAGCTCAGGGATGCAAAGTCTTTCGTTTGTTGCATTTGTTCTCTTAGCATTCATATCGGGACGGAAGAGGTAAATCTTATCACCTTCGCCTCTGTATGCCTTAAGACCTTCAAACATTTCCTGACCGTAATGGAAAACCATTGCACTGGGATCAAGTGAAAGGTTGCCGTAAGGTACAATTCTTGCATCGTGCCAGCCTTTGCCTTCAGTGTAGTTCATCATAAACATATGGTCAGTGAAAATGTGACCGAAGCCAAGCTTTTCACCCTTGGCAGGCTTTGCTTTAGGAGTAGTTGTTTTGGTAATTTTGATATCCATAATTAACACCTCGATATTTTAAAACTCATAACCAAGCTTAACAGCCTTAAGGTTAACATCAATGAGATTTGCTTTTCTGGGAGGAACAACCTTTTTAACAGCATCTTCAACCTTTGCATAACCTACATTGTCGCAAACCTGCATGAGCTTGCCCATAAGGATCATATTAGCAAGAGTTGAGAAGCCTTCATCGGTTGCCATTTTTGTTGCAGGAACATAGTAAACGTTAACATCATCTCTCATAACTTTTTCAGCAATAAGAGTTGAGTCGACAATAATTGTACCGCCTGAAACAACTTCACTTTCATATTTTTTGAGTGAAGGAAGATTCATAGCAACAAGAACATCGGGCTTTGAAACGATGGGTGAACCGACAGCTGTGTCACTTACGATAACACTGCAGTTAGCAGTACCGCCACGCATTTCAGGTCCGTATGAAGGAAGCCAGCTGATCTGTTTGTCCTCAAGAAGACCTTTATAAGCGATGAGCTTACCTGCAAAAAGTACGCCCTGACCGCCGAAGCCTGCAATAAGAATCTGAGTAGTGCTCATTATTCTGCCTCCTTTTCTGCGTCTCTGTCCTTATATACACCAAGAGGATAATAAGGAAGCATATTATCTTCAAGCCACTTAAGAGCATCAACAGGACTGAGACCCCAGTTTGTGGGACAAGTTGAAACAACTTCAATAAGTGAGAAGCCCTTCTTGTCAATCTGATTCTGGAATGCTTTTTTGATAGCTTTCTTTGCGTTTTTAACGTTCTTCACATTGTTAACAGCAACTCTTTCTATGTAACCTGCACCGTCAAGCTGAGAAAGAAGCTCTGAAACCTTTACAGGGAAACCACAGTGGTTTGTATCTCTGCCGTAAGGTGAAGTCTGTGTTACCTGACCGGGAAGTGATGTAGGAGCCATCTGACCGCCTGTCATACCGTAAATTGCGTTATTAACAAAGATAATTGTTATGTTTTCATTTCTTGCAGCTGATTGAACTGTTTCAGCCATACCGATTGAAGCAAGGTCGCCGGCGCCCTGATATGTGAAAACAATGTGGTTGTCGGGATCGGCACGCTTAAGACCTGTTGCAACAGCGGGAGCACGGCCGTGAGCTGCTTCAACCATATCACAGTTGAAATAGTTATAAGCAAGAACTGAACAGCCAACCGGTGCAACACCGATTGTTTTTCCTTCAATACCAAGCTCGTCAATAGCCTCAGCAACAAGACGGTGAATAATACCGTGAGTACAACCGGGGCAATAATGTAAAGGTACATCAGCGAGTGACTTGGGTTTATCGAATACTACCATTTTATTTGCCCTCCTTGTCTACTGTAATAATGCTTTCAAGAACCTGCTCAGGAGAAGGAATCATGCCGCCTACTCTGTTGCAGAGATGAACGTTTTTCTTGCAATCTGTTGCGAGTCTGATGTCTTCAATCATCTGACCCATTGAAAGCTCAACAGAAATAAATGCCTTAACCTTATCTGCTGCCTTCTGGAAAGGAGCCTTGGGGAAGGGCCAAAGTGTGATAGGTCTGATAAGACCAACCTTGATACCCTCTTCTCTTGCTTTAACAATTGCATTTTTAGCAACTCTTGCCGCAATACCGAAAGCAACAACACAGATTTCAGCATCATCCATCATGTACTCTTCATACATAGCTTCATTTTCTTCGATGACTTTATATCTGTCATATCTTTCAAAATTGAGCTTTTCAAGTTCATCAGGAACAAGAGAAAGTGAATTGATAATGTTTTTCTTTCTTTGGAGCTTTGTGCCTGTGACAGCCCATGATTTATCGTAGTCGTTAACCTTTACTTCTGAAAGCTCAACAGGCTCCATCATCTGTCCGATTGTACCGTCAGCAAGAATCATTGATGTCATTCTGTATTTTTCAGCAAGATCAAAGCCTTTGATTGTAAGATCAGCCATTTCCTGAACTGATGAAGGCGCAAGAACAATCATTTTAAAGTCACCGTGTCCGCCGCCTCTTGTAGCCTGGAAATAATCAGACTGTGAAGGCTGGATGCCACCGAGACCGGGGCCGCCACGCTGTACGTTAACTACAAGCGCAGGAAGGTCTGAGCCTGCCATATATGAAAGTCCTTCAGCCTTGAGTGAAATTCCGGGGCTTGAAGATGATGTCATAACTCTCTTACCGGTTGAACCAACACCGTAAACCATATTAATAGCAGCAACTTCACTTTCAGCCTGAAGGAAGCAACCGCCGATTTTCGGCATCTTCTTAGCCATATATGCAGCAATTTCTGTCTGCGGTGTAATGGGATATCCGAAGTAATGTCTGCAGCCTGCAAGAATAGCAGCTTCTGCAATGGCTTCGTTACCCTTCATAAGTACTTTTTCAGCCATTTTATTTACCTCACTTTTCAACTTTGATTATGCAGTCGGGACACATTGTTGCGCAGAAAGCACAAGCTATGCACTGGCTTTCGTCAGTAATCTTAACTGGTGTGTGTCCTTTAGCATTGATTACATCAGTGTCAAGTACAAGAAGCTTCTTAGGACAAGCTGCAACGCAAAGTCCGCAGCCCTTGCACATATCGGTTTTAAACGTCAATTTAGCCATATTGGAACCTCCGTTTTTATTAAAACTGTTTCTTCTGTAGATTCAGAGAAAAATACTCTTCCTCTGAATTTTTAACAACATCATATATATTACTCTCAACAGATGTAAAAAGCAAGGGTAAAGATGTTATTTTACAAAGTTTTTTTACTTCTTTTTCAGTCGATAATACATCATTGACGGTTGTGAGCTCGCCAAGATTTGAATTGTTGATAATTGCAGTAAATCTGAGGGAACTTACACTTTCAATTTCTTTCATAATATCGAGCGCATCTTCAGCAGTTCTTGTGATTGGTCTGAAGAAATTCACAACAAAGATCATTTCATAGTTGTCTTCACTCTTGATTCCGTTAGCAAGTCTTCCGAGAACAACAGAGCCTGCATCGTCACCGCCGATATCAAGAACGGCATATGTGCTTTTATCGTTGATAATTCTGTTGATTGTGAAGGGCAACGCCGGAATGTCAACGTTTGTTGAGGCAAACTCTGAGCAGATAAGATCAATTCCTTCCTCTTTAAGCTCATTTTCACTGTCTTTTGAGCGGAAATAAGGATTCACGATATCAAGATCTGCAAGAGCAACTTGTTTGCCGGATTTTTTCAGTTCCTTTGCAAAGTTAACAGCAATATTCGTTTTACCGCTACCGTAGTGACCTGCAAAAATCACTACCCTCTTACTGTTTTCTGTATATCTCATAATTAAAGCTTGTTTCTGATAATCTTACCGCTGATGGTCTTGGGAAGCTCATCACGGAAAACTACAATTCTTGGATACTTATACGGAGCAGTATTTTTCTTGACGTAATTCTGGATTTCTTTCTTGAGTTCTTCTGTGGGCTCTGTACCCTTAGTGAGAACAATACTTGCTTTTACAACCTGACCTCTGATATCGTCAGGCTCAGCGGATACACCGCATTCAAGCACATAAGGAAGCTCCATAATAACGTTTTCAATTTCGAAAGGTCCGATACGATAGCCTGATGACTTGATAACGTCATCGATACGGCTAACATACCAATAATAACCGTCTTCATCGCACCATGCGGTATCGCATGTATGATAAAGTCCGTCATGCCAAACCTCAGCAGTTTTTTCAGGATTATTGTAATATCCGGCAAACAGTCCGCAAGGAACCTTTTTGTCAGTTCTGATTACAATTTCACCTGTTTCACCAACAGGACATGAATTTCCGTCAAGGTCAACAATGTCAATATCATAAAGAGGAATAGGCTTACCCATAGCACCGGGTTTTGTCTTAGTACCGACAAGGTTACCGATTGCAAGAGTAGTTTCAGTCTGTCCGAAGCCTTCCATAATGGTGAGACCTGTAGCTTTTTCAAACTGATAGAAAACTTCAGGGTTAAGCGCCTCACCTGCAGTGGTCGCATATCTGATTGAAGACAAATCATACTTGCTGAGATCTTCCTTAATAAGCATTCTGTACATTGTAGGAGGAGCACAGAAAGTTGTAACATGATATTTTGCAAACATCGGAAGTATTTCAGCAGCATCAAAGCGGTCAAAGTCGTATACAAAAATTGCGCCTTCAGCCATCCACTGTCCGTAAAGCTTGCCCCAGACAGCTTTACCCCAGCCTGTATCTGAAATAGTCAGATGAAGATCACTTGGCATGATGTTATGCCAGTATCTTGCTGTAATAAAGTGACCTAAAGCATATTTGTAATTGTGGCTTGCAATTTTGGGATATCCCGTTGTGCCTGAAGTGAAGAACATAAGCATCAGATCGCTTCCGCAAGCTGTATCTTCCGTTCTTTCAAAGATGCTTCTGTAAAGCTTATAATCAACATCAAAATTATGCCAGCCTTCTTTAGCGCCGCCGACAATAATCTTATGAGTAACATCAGGACAGCTTTCGGCTGCTCTTTCAACCTGATTTGCTGTTTCTCCGTCAGCAGTACAAATAATTGCTTTTACACCTGCAGCCTTGAATCTGTATTCAAAGTCATGCTCAACAAGCTGATTTGTAGCAGGGATAGCAATCGCTCCGAGCTTATGGAGAGCAAGGATTGAAATCCAGAACTGATAGTGACGCTTAAGAACAAGCATTACTCTGTCGCCTTTACCGATTCCAAGACTCTTGAAGTAGTTAGCCGCTCTTGCAGATTCTTTCTTCATATCATTGAAAGTAAAGCGTCTTTCAGTTTTATCGTTTGAAATATGAAGCATTGCAAGCTTTTCAGGATATTTTTCTGCAATTGCATCAACAACATCGAAAGCAAAGTTGAAGTTTTCTTCATTTTTAAAATCTATTGCTGTGAGAATTCCGTTTTCATCCTCAGTTGTATCAACAAATTTCTTCACTACAAGCTCGTGCGCGGTTCTTGCAGTAACGTGAGCTCTCTGAACTTCTTCTGTGTTTTCAGAGCTGTCATCTGAAATAACAACTGCAAGGAAGGTGCAGTCCTGGCCGCCAACAGCGATCATACCGTGAGGAGTTGAGCTCTTGTAGTAGATGCTGTCGCCCTCTTCCAAAACTTCTGTGTGATTACCTACTCGCACTTTAAGCTTACCTGAAAGCACAATATCAAATTCCTGTCCGCTGTGTGTGATTGTATGAATCGGCTGATTCTGCAACTCTTCCTTATATTCATACTTTGCAAGATAAGGTTCAGCAAGTTTGTTTCTAAAAAGAGGTGCAAGATTATTGATTTCAATACCGTCTTCTTTTGATGTGATTTTACCCTGATCTTTTCTTGTTACTGTGTATGATGAAAGATTACTGCTCTTACCTTCGAGGAGGTCAGTTTTGCCTATACCGAAAGCTTTAGCACACTTGTGGATGAATGAGAATGGGAAATCTGATGTGCCTTTCTCATATTCACAGTATTCATCAACAGTAATGTCTGTTTTAGCAGCCATTTCCTCAACACTGAAGCCGCATACCTCACGCATTTCTTTAATACGGAAAGCAACTTCCATAAGCTGATTGTTCATTTCCATAGAATTTTACCTCCATTTTGAACGAAAAAATAAACCCGTCCCAAGAAATAATCCTGAGACGAGTAAAATTACTTTATACCCGCGGTACCACTCAAATTGCGTATTAACCGCCACCTTCAGACTCTGACAAGTCCTATGCACTAACGTAGCATTCACGAAAGATGTCTACTCACATAAGTTTTCGGATCTTCAGCTCAGAAGTGATAGGAAAATGAAAAATTGTTATATCGGTATTCCAGCATCACCGACTCTCTTGGATAACAAATATTTCTTCCGTCTTCGTCACAGCTTTTACAATATAAATTTGTTGCAAATATTTTAACACTACAAAACACTAAAGTCAATAGTTTTATATCAAAAAAATCAAAAAGTCATATTAAATCTTTATGTCAAACAAATTCTGAGCGTTTTCAAAAAGAATTTTTCTGTTTTCGTCTTCATTAAGATTCAGATTAGAGAAATATTCAAACTCATCTTCATAGCTCCACATAGGAAAATCAGTTCCGAAAAGAACTTTATCAGCTCCGTATTTTCTTATGAGCTCTTTTGATTTATCAGGTTTTAACCAGTGAAAGCTCGAAGAACAATCTACATAGAAATTTTCATATCCGAAAAGAACATCAGCAGCCTCTTCCCATACAGACCATCCACCGAAATGCGCACCGATTACGGTGAGCTCAGGAAATTTTTCAAGAACCCTTGCCATACGCTGAGGGTTTGAAAAATCATAACGGTAGTCACCTGTATGAAGCATAATCGGCAACTCTCCGCTACAAAGCTCATATATTTTGTAAAGCTTTTCATTATCAATTTTAAACTTCTGAAAATCAGGGTGAAGTTTAACACCCTTTAGTCCCAACTTTTTGATATTTGCAATTTCTTCAACAATATTTTCGGTTTCAGGGTGGAGAGATCCGAGACCTGTGAATCTCCCCTCACCTGCTTCAACACATTTTGCAATAAATTTGTTTATTGATCCTACTTGTTGCGGTGTGGTTGCAACCGAAAAAATAATATTGTGAACTACACCGATACTATTGCTTTTCTGAATCATAGTCGACGAACGTCCGTCATAACACATCGGCAGATTGTAGAATGCACCTATAGCTTCAACAGCCTTATCTGCAATTTTATCCGGATAAATATGACAATGACAATCAATTATAGGATAACGCATGAAGCTCACCTGTTAAGCTGTTACAACAGCATCTGCTTTCTGAAGTCCGTATTTGATTACTGCGTTTTCACGCATCTTATACTTAAGAATCTTACCTGCAGCATTCATCGGGAATTCAGTAACAAAATCAACATATCTCGGAACCTTATGCTTAGCCATATTATCTCTGACATATTGTTTCATTTCGCTCTCTGTCATGGTTTCACCATCTTTGAGTATGATGCATGCGGCAATTTCTTCACCGTACTGTTCATCGGGTACACCGATAACCTGTACATCACTTACCTTCGGATGAGTGTAAATAAATTCTTCAATTTCCTTGGGGTAAATATTTTCACCGCCACGGATAATCATATCTTTAAGACGACCTGTGATTTTATAGTTTCCGTCTTCGGTTTTACATGCAAGGTCACCTGTATGAAGCCAGCCGTCTTTGTCAATAGCTGAAGCGGTTGCTTTAGGCATCTTGTAATAACCCTTCATGATGTTGTAACCACGGGCAACGAATTCACCGATTTCACCGACAGGTAAATCAGCACCTGTCTCAGGGTCAATGATTTTACATTCAATTTCAGGAAGAGCTCGTCCTACTGTAGAAACACGTACTTCAATGGGGTCATCAGTTGAACTCATTGTACATCCGGGTGAAGCTTCAGTCTGACCGTATACAATGGTGATTTCACTCATATGCATTTTTTCAACGACATCTCTCATTGTAGCAATGGGACAAGGAGAACCTGCCATAATACCTGTTCTCATATGTGAGAAGTCTGTCTTTTCAAAGTCAGGATGCTCAAGAAGAGCGATAAACATAGTCGGCACACCGTGGAAGCAAGTGATTTTTTCCTGATTGATGCAAGCAAGTGATGGCTTCGGTGTGAAATAAGGAATGGGACAGATGGTAGCGCCGTGAGTCATTGCTGCAGTCATTGAGAGAACCATACCGAAGCAATGGAACATAGGAACCTGAATCATCATTCTGTCAGCTGTAGAAAGATCCATTCTGTCACCGATACACTTACCGTTATTCACAACATTATAGTGTGTGAGCATAACACCCTTCGGGAAGCCTGTTGTACCTGAAGTATACTGCATATTGCAGACATCGTTAGGATTAACATTTGAAGCGATTCGATAAACCTCTTCAACAGGTACATTAACACTTCTTTCCATAGCTCCTTCCCATGTAAGACAGCCCTTCTTTTTGAAGCCTACAGTGATAACGTTTCTGAGGAAAGGAAGTCTGTGGCAATGAAGCGGCTGACCGGGCTTAGTATTTTCAAGCTCAGGACAAAGCTCGCC
>JAZRJR010000065.1:0-9749 GCA_045645885.1 Acutalibacteraceae bacterium
GTTTCTCTTGTTACAAAGGCACCGGAAAAGGAAAAGGTTGAAGAAATTTTTGCTTGCTATGAAAAGAAGGTTACTGTTACAGTAAAAACAGCAATTGAAGATTAATTATTGAATTATATAAAACAAAGGATTTATTAAGGAGTTGGAATTAAAATGAAAAAGCTTATGCTTGGTAATGAAGCTTTGGCACGAGGCCTTTATGAGGCAGGTTGCTCTTTTGTTTCAAGCTATCCCGGTACACCCAGTACAGAAATTACTGAGTATGCCGCTAAGTATGATGAAATGTATGCAGAATGGGCACCCAACGAAAAGGTTGCTATGGAAAGTGCTTTCGGTGCCTGTCTTTCAGGTAAAAGAAGCTTCTGCGGTATGAAGCACGTTGGTCTTAACGTTGCAGCAGACCCTCTTTTCACAATTTCATACACAGGCGTCAATGCAGGTATGCTTATTGCCGTTGCTGATGACGCAGGTATGCACTCATCACAGAATGAACAGGATTCAAGACACTATGCAATTGCTGCAAAAATGCCTATGCTTGAGCCCGCTGACTCAGCTGAAGCAATTGAATTTGCAAAGCTTGGTTATGAAATTTCAGAAAAATTTGATACAGCCGTGCTTATCAAGATGTGCACAAGAGTTGCACACTCACAGAGCATTGTAGAAGAAAGCGAAAGAGTGCTTCCCGAAGACAAGGCTTATGTGAAAGACGGCGCAAAATAGATAATGATGCCCGGTAACGCAAAGAAGCGTCACCGCATTGTTGAAGAAAGAACAAACGCGCTTACAGAATTTGCCGAAACCTCAGAAATTAACAGAATTGAAAAGGGTACTGACAGCAGTATCGGTATTATCACTTCATCAACAAGCTATCAGTATGTAAAGGAAGTATGCGGTGACAAATACAGCGTGCTTAAGCTTGGTATGATTAACCCTATGCCTGTAGAAAAAATCAAGAATTTCGCAAAGAGCGTTGACAGAGTTATTGTTGTTGAAGAGCTTGACGGCATTATCCAGAATCACTGCCTTTCAATCGGTGTAAAAGCAGTGGGCAAGGAAATTTTCAGCAACATCGGTGAATTCAGCCAGAATCTCGTTGCAGAAAAGCTCAGTATGGCAGTCAATGAATACGACAAGGTTGATGCAGAAATTCCCGTAAGACCTCCCGTAATGTGTGCAGGCTTTCCCCACAGAGGTCTTTTCTATACACTTAAGAAAAACAAGCTCACAGTTATGGGCGACATCGGCTGCTATACCCTCGGTGCAGTTGCACCTCTTTCAGCAATTGACACAACAATCTGTATGGGTGCTTCAGTTTCAGGTCTTCACGGCTTCAACAAGGCTGCAGGCGGCAAAAAGGCAGTTTGCGTAATCGGTGACTCAACCTTTATGCACTCAGGTGTAACAGGTCTTATCAATATTGCATATAACGATTCAGCTTCAACTGTTATTATCCTCGACAACTCAATCACAGGTATGACAGGACATCAGCAGAATCCCACAACAGGACTTAACCTCAAGGGTGACCCTGCAGCAAAAATTGACCTTGAAACTCTCTGTAAGGCAGTTGGCATCAAGCGTGTTACCGTTGTTGACCCCTATGACCTTGCTGCAACCGAAAAGGCAATCAAGGAAGAAACAGCAACAGAAGAGCCCTCAGTTATTATTTCAAGAAGACCTTGTGCTCTTCTCAAATATGTAAAGCACGCAGGCGCAACAAAGGTTGAAAGCGACAAGTGTGTAGGCTGTAAGGCTTGTATGAAAATCGGCTGTCCTGCAATCAGCATAAAGGACGGCAAGGCAGTTATCGACACAACTCTCTGCACAGGCTGCGGTGTATGCTCACAGCTCTGTAAGGTAGGCGCAATTGAAAAGAAGGAGGTTACAGCATGAAAACAAAGAACGTTATGATTGTCGGCGTAGGCGGTCAGGGTACACTTCTTGCAAGTAAGCTTCTCGGCAGACTTCTTCTGAAGAAGGGCTACGATGTAAAGGTAAGTGAAGTTCACGGCATGAGCCAGCGTGGCGGCAGTGTTGTAACTTACGTAAGATACGGCGAAAAGGTTTACTCTCCCGTTGTTGACAAGGGCGAGGCAGACTTCATTATCTCCTTTGAAATGCTCGAAGCTGCACGCTGGGTAGAATACCTTAAAAAGGGTGGCACTATTGTTACCAACACTCAGCAGATCAACCCTATGCCCGTAATTATCGGCGCTGCTGAATATCCCGAAAACCTCAGCGAAAAAATCGCAGATATGGGAATCAACATTGAAGCCTTTGACGCACTCACCCTGGCAGAAGAAGCAGGCACATCAAAGGCAGTTAACCTTGTTCTTCTGGGCAGAATTTCAAAGTATTTTGACTTCACAGACGAAGAGTGGATGGACGCAATTGAAAAGAGCGTTCCTGCAAAATTCCTTGAGCTCAACAAAAAGGCCTTCAATCTTGGCAAAGCGTAAGTTTCCCACCTTGTCACTTAAAAAGGAGTATATTAAAATGGCAAATTATTATCAGAAAGATATGGAGTGTATGTCACGAGAAGAGATGAAAGCTCTTCAGAATGAACGCTTCATGAATCAGGTAAAGCACGTCTGGGAAAATGTGCCTTACTACCGCAAGAAAATGGAAGACAAGGGTGTAACTCTTGATGACATAAAAAGTCTTGACGACCTTCACAAGCTTCCCTTCCTTTCAAAGGATGACCTGAGAGATGCTTATCCCTACGGTCTCAAGGGTATGCCTCTTAAGGACTGTGTAAGAATTCACTCAACCTCAGGCACAACAGGTAAGAGAGTTGTTGCTTTCTATACTCAGCACGACATCGACCTGTGGGAAGACTGCTGTGCAAGAGCAATTGTTGCTGCAGGCGGTACAGATGAAGACGTTTGTCAGGTTGCATACGGCTACGGCCTTTTCACAGGCGGTTCAGGTATGCACGGCGGCAGCCACAAGGCAGGCTGTCTCACACTTCCCATGTCATCAGGCAATACAGACCGTCAGCTTCAGTTTATGACAGACCTTGAAGCTACCATTATCTGCTGCACACCTTCTTATGCTCTTTATCTTGCAGAAAGCATTGAAGAAAGAGGAATCAAGGATCAGGTCAAGCTGAAGGCAGGTATTTTCGGTGCTGAAGCCTGGAGTGAAGAAATGCGCCGTGACATTGAAAGCAAGCTTGGCATCAAGGCTTACGATATTTACGGTCTTACTGAAACAAGCGGTCCGGGTGTTGCTTTTGAATGCTCAGAGCAGACAGGTATGCACATCAACGAAGACCACTTTATTGCAGAAATCATTGACCCGGAAACAGGCGAGGTTCTTCCTGAGGGCAGCAAGGGTGAGCTTGTTTTCACCTCAATCACCAAGGAAGCCTTCCCGCTTCTCAGATACCGCACAAAGGATATTACCGTTCTTTCAAGAGAAAAATGTTCCTGCGGCCGTACTCTCATCAAGATGAAGAAGCCTATGGGCAGAAGCGACGATATGCTTATTGTAAAGGGCGTAAACGTATTCCCGTCACAGATTGAAGCAGTTCTTATCGAAAACGGCTATGCAGCAAACTATCAGCTTATTGTTGACCGTGTGAACAACAGCGACACTCTTGAGGTGCTTGTTGAAATGACACCTGAAATCTTCTCAGACTCTCTCGGCAAGATTACAGAAATGGAAAAGAACCTTGTTTCAGCTCTCAAGGCAATGCTCGGCATTTATGCAAAGGTTCGTCTTGTTGACCCCAAGAGTATTGCAAGAAGCGAAGGCAAGGCTGTAAGAATTATTGATAAGCGTAAGATCTAAGGAGGAAAGAAAATGAACGTTACACAGATTTCGGTTTTCCTTGAAAACAGAGCAGGTCAGCTTTCAAACATCACAAGGGTGCTTTCAGAAAACGGTGTGGATCTGCGTGCAATCAATATTGCAGAAACTCAGGACTACGGTGTGCTCCGCATTATTCCTGCAGATGCACAGAAGGCTTCATCAGTTCTTCTTGAAAACGGCTTCATTATGGCTATGACACCCGTAATTGCCGTTGCAGTTCCCGACAGACCGGGCGGACTCAACAGTCTTCTTGAAGCTCTCTCAGAAGAAAATATCGGCATTGAATATATGTATTCAGTTTTTTCAATGAACAGCGGTGAGGCTCTTATGGTGCTTCAGGTTGGCGAGGCTGAAAAAGTTTCAGAAATTCTCTCAACCAAAGGCTTCAGAACAGTTGCAATTGAAGACATAAAATAAAAAAACAGGGCATCGTGAACGCCAATAACGGCGAACCGATGCCTTTTTTATGTATTTGACAGATAAACAAAAAAATAATATAATTAAAAAGTGAAAAATATAAAGGAGTGATTCTGATGGGTTTCATTGAAAATATCTACCGCACAAAGGTTTTTGGCCGTTGTGATGACAAGGGTACGGCTTATTATTTTTCTGCTGACGATTTTGAAGGACTCAACAAAGAGCCCTATTCATTTCTTTCTTCAAAGGGAGATACCCTCAAGGGCTATTTTTATTACTACGCTAACCCCATAAAAAACAGACTTGTGGTTTTTGATCACGGCTTCGGCGGCGGACATCTTTCATATATGAAAGAGATTGAAATGCTTTGCCGTCACGGTTTTCTTGTGTTTTCTTATGACCATACGGGATGTATGGAGTCAGGCGGTGAAAGTGCCAACGGTCTCGGACAGTCACTCTCTGACCTCAATGACTGCATTGCCGCTCTTAAAAAAGAAGAAAAGCTGAGTGGCTATGATTTCTCGGTTATGGGACACAGCTGGGGCGGATTTTCAACCCTCAATATTGCCTCGTTTCATCCTGATATCAGCCACATTGTTGTTCTTTCAGGCTTCGTTTCCGTTGAAGCTATGTTTTCACAGTTTCTTCCGTCTTTTCTGAAAGTTTTCGCAAAGCCCATTCTTTTGGTTGAAAGAAAGTATAATCCCGAAAGTCTTAAGTGTAACGGGGCAGAAACGCTCTCAGACACAAAAGCAAGGGTGCTTCTTATTTATTCAGACAACGATCCTGCGGTGAAAAAAGAGGTTCACTTCCATGCGCTTCAGAAAGCACTTGCAGGAAGGGAGAATGTTAAGCTTATGCTTCTTAAAAACAAGGGGCATAACCCGAATTATACGGCTGATGCAGTTTCTTATTTTGGTGAATATCTCAGCACGCTCAGCAAAAAGAACAAAAACAAAGAGCTGCAGAGTGACGAAGCAAAAAAAGAATTTGTTGCTTTATTTGACTGGGACAGAATGACTGCACAGGATGAAGCTGTGTGGGAAGAAATTTTCAAGGTACTGGATTAATTCAATAAAAAGGGAGCTGTAAATGTTTACAGCTCCTGATTTTTTTATGCTTCGGGTACGGGATCTGAAAGCTTCATAAAGTCGATTTTTTCCATCTTTGTTCTGGGAAGAGCATCAATTACAAAAATTCTTCTGGGACATGAATAGCCTTCAATGTTCTCCTTGCAGAAGCTCATAACGTCTTCCGCAAGCTTCTCTCTGTCACATTCGGGATCTGCAGGTGAAATAACAAGCTTTACATAAGGCTTGCCGTTTTCATCATACCCCTGACAAGCACAGGCCTCAGCAACACTGTCAAGAGCGAGAACCTTTCTTTCAATTGTTGCGGGATAGATATTGTAGCCTGAAATAAGGATAACTCTCTTGATACGGCTTGTAAATCTGATGTGGCCGTCTTCTGTGATCATTCCCACGTCGCCTGTACGAACCCAGTTTCTGCCGTCTTTATCTGTGTAGATACCTGTTTCCTGAATAACATCGTCAGGAAGATATCTGTTCATCATTGTTTCACCGGTGATAACAACTTCGCCCTCAACACCGTCAGGAAGCTTGTTGCAGTTTTCATCCCAGATTTCGATGTGTGTGCCGAGAATGGGATGGCCTACTGTGTCTGTTCTGTATTCCTTGCCGAGAACATCGTTAACCGTGCAAACGGCAGCCATTTCTGTAAGTCCGTAGCCGGCAGCAAGGAAGGCTGATGAGCCGTGTCTTCTGAGTGCAGAATTGAATTCATCGAGGAAAGCGGGGCTTACATAGTCGCCGCCTGCACAGAGAATTTTAAGGTTCTTTATACCTTCGTTGCCTTCAAAGTTGGGCGCAGCCATAAGCTTCTGGAACATATGGGGTACACCGAGAATTTCAAGCACGCAGTATTTTCTGATAAGCTCGTTAGCCTGAACGGGATCGAACTTCGGAATCATAATAGGTCTGTAGCTGTTACAGATTGCATAGTGAATTGCAACACCGAGGCCGAAAGCGTGGAAGCAGGGAAGAACACAAAGTGAATAGCAGGTGTTGTAATCGTGAGGCTGGTCAATTGCATACATAGCATAAGCAAGACTGTTGAATGAATATGATGAATGGATAATTGTCTTGCTCTTGCCTGTTGTTCCGCCGCCGTGGAGATAGATAGCATCATCCTTGCCGGGGTTTGTGTCTGTGGGAACAGCAGGAAGCTCCATTGCCATAATTTCAAGGTAAGGAACAGTTGTTTCGGTTCTTTCATACTGAGCATTCTGCATTTCGTTGCCCTTTGCATACTTGTAAGCAATACCGTCACAGAAGTCAGAGGTTGAGCAGACAACTGTAAGAAACTTATCTGTGATAGGCTTGAAGGGCCCTGCAAAAAGGTCAAGAAGGAAAAGGCACTTGCTCTTTGTGTGCATCATAATTTCAACAAGCTGATTGGGAGGGGTGAGAGGATGTACAAAGTTGCTGATTGCACCGATTTTGTTGAGTGCATAAAAAATAATTGCAGCGTGTCCGCAGGTGGGAAGGAAAGCAGTAACAACATCACCCTTGCCGATTCCCTTTGAAACAAACCATGAAGCAAGCTTTTCAACATCAGAAAGCATACGCTTCATTGAGGTTTCAGATTCAACATTTGCAACGGGGGTTACAAAAGCGGTGTAGTCATCACCGTAATCCTTTGAAATTCTGCCGTAAGCAGCAAGAAGATATTCATAGCAGGATTCTTTCTTGGGTTTTGTGAGATAGTTCTCTTTGGGGATTTTATATTCCATCGTTTTTCTCCTTAGTTTTTTTCTTAAATACTATTTAGAGTATAGCTTGTAAGAATTGTGATGTCAATTACAAAATCCCACTCGTTGTCACAAATTGATATGATTTACAATATATTAATTCTTGCCAAAAAAAGGTGTAACAAAAAAGGAAAATAACGGAAACAATCAGATAAACAGCCAATAAAAAAATTGACAATATCAGAAAGCAGTAGTAAAATAAGACGGAAGAGGAATTATGAAAAAGGAGATAAATTATGATTTACAACACCTTCAAAGACAAAAAGCTTTCAGCTCTGGGACTTGGCACAATGCGTTTTCCGAAATGCGGAGACAACGACGCTGATATAGATATCGAAAAAACAAGAGAAATGATTGACTATGCCATCAGAAACGGCATAAACTATTTTGACACAGCTTACGGCTATCACGGCGGAAGGTCTGAGATTGTAACAGGGGAGCTTCTTTCTGCTTATGACAGAGAAAGCTATTATCTTGCTTCAAAGTTTCCCGGCTATGACCTGAACAATATAAAGAACAAAGAGAAGATTTTTGAAGAACAGCTGAGAAAATGCGGTGTTGATTATTTTGACTTCTATCTTCTTCACACTCTCACTGAAGACAATGCAGAAAATTATCTCAGTGAGGAATACGGTCTTATCCCTTATCTTCTTGAGGAAAAGAAAAAGGGGAGAATCCGTCATTTAGGCTTTTCCGTTCATTCAGGCTTTGACTGCTTTAAAAATTTCCTTGACCGCTGCGGTGAGCATATGGAATTCTGTCAGGTGCAGCTCAATTATCTTGACTGGACACGTCAGAATGCAAAGGCAAAGGTAGAGCTTTTAAATGAAAGAAACATTCCCGTGTGGGTTATGGAGCCCGTAAGAGGCGGCAGACTCGCAAACCTTTCTGCTGATGACACAAGGCTTCTTTCAGAAATGCGTGATGAAACAAATGCAGCCTGGGCGTTCAGATATCTGCAGACTCTTCCCGGTGTTACGGTTACTCTTTCGGGCATGTCCAATATGGAGCAGCTTCAGGAAAACATTGAAACATTCAGCGAAAACAAGCCTCTTTCAGAAAAAGAGATGGCTGCGCTTTACGATATTGCTTACAGAATGACAAACGAAGTGCCCTGCACCTCATGCCGTTACTGTGTGCCGTATTGTCCGCAGAAGCTTGACATTCCGAAAATTATCAGCACATATAACAACAATATTTTTGACAGAAGAAAGTTCAGCCTCAGCGAAGAGAAAGCACTTGATGCTTCACGCTGTATCGGCTGCAGAGCATGTGAAAAGAAGTGTCCTCAGAGCATTGAAATTTCTTCTGTTATGAAAAGCTTTACAGAAAAGGCAGGGATGACTGAAAAATGAAAAAAATTGACACAAAAAGTCTCATTAAAGTGGCATTGGTGATTTTTGCCCTTTATCTCGCTATCCATTATTGGGGACACGCCGCAGGTATTCTCAAAACACTTTTAGGTGCGGCTATACCTGTTATAATCGGTGCGGTGATTTCTTATCCGCTCAACATTCTTATGAGCTTTTATGAAAAACACCTTTTTCCGAAATCAGAGAAAAAGCTTGCAGTCAGAAGCAGACGAGGTCTTGCACTTACCCTTGCAATTCTCACATTGGTGGGCTTGATTGCACTTATTATCGCTCTCGTTGTGCCTCAGCTTGTGTCCTGTGTAAAGCTCCTTGTTGCAGAGGTGCCCGACTTCTTCAATATGGTTGTGGCAAAGCTCAGCGAATTTGAATTTGTGCCTGAGGATATAATTGCTGCACTTTCAAAAATCGACTGGAAGTCACGCATTACGGATATTATTAAAACTGTTTATTCAGGTCTCGGCAGCGTGATGGATGTTGTTGTCACCACAGTTTCAAGCCTTGTTTCAGGTGTCACAACAGCCTTCCTTGCAATTATTTTTGCAATTTATCTTCTTTTAGGCAAGGATAAAATCGGCAGTCAGCTTAAAAAAGTGATGCACCACTTTATTCCTGAAAGAATTACAGAAAAGTTTGATTATGTCTGCAAGGTTGCAGATGAATCCTTCCACAAGTTCATTGTTGCTCAGTGCACGGAAGCTCTTATTCTCGGCGGTCTGTGTACCGTTGGTATGCTTATTCTCCGTCTTCCCTATGCTGCAATGATTGGTGCAGTTACGGTAGTTACCGCTTTCATCCCTGTTGTGGGTGCACTTCTTGG
Organism: Acutalibacteraceae bacterium; assembly: GCA_045645885.1. GTDB lineage: Bacteria > Bacillota > Clostridia > Oscillospirales > Acutalibacteraceae > UBA6857. Next base: position 9,251 of record JAZRJR010000065.1, read on the forward strand.
CGGTGCTGTAGGCGCTTTCCTTATTCTTATGGAATCACCTGTAAAGGCTCTCATTTTCCTTGTGTTCATCATACTTCTTCAGCAGATTGAGGGCGACCTCATTTATCCGAGAGTGGTGGGCTCATCAATGGGGCTTCCCAGCATCTGGGTGCTTACTGCGGTAACTCTCGGCGGCGGTATGTTCGGCGTTTTAGGTATGATGCTCAGCGTGCCTCTTGCTTCAACTGTGTATACACTTCTCAGAAATGAAGTGTACGGAAAAAGAGAAAAAGAGCTTGTTCCGCCTGAGGTAATAAGCGAAACAGAAACGGAATAATATGTAAAGAGACTGCGAGTGCAGTCTCTTTTTTAGTGTGGGGATGAATTATACTATCAAGTGCAACAGTTTAATAAAATAAAGCAACCCATATAAATCCATGATATAATGTAATTACCACAAAACAAAAATCAAGGAGGATTTATATGAGTTACACACATCTTACCATAGAAGAACGCTGTT
>JAZRJR010000066.1:0-41080 GCA_045645885.1 Acutalibacteraceae bacterium
TGGTTACATGGTTACATGGTTACATAGTTGCATGTTTGTTTACTGTCGGTGCGATGTGTGATGTACAGTAGGGACACGGCTGAGCCGTGTCCCTACGGTAACGCATTGAGCGATTTCGTCAGTATAAAAATCGGAGCGAAGCGACCCTTAACTCCACACTCCACTCTTCACACTCCACACTTTAAAAGTTTGTGTCGGTCTGACGGAAGGGTCTTATTTTGCATTTTGCATTAAAAAATTAAGGAGCTGATTTTTATCAGCTCCGCTTTTTTATTCAGTTTCACCTTCAAGCTTCGGCAGCTTATATGTGGAGTAAATTCCCACCACAATAAAGAGAAGCACGAAGAAGTGAATAATTATGTCGATGAAAATTTCTTCTCTGAAAGAGCCGAAAACCGAAAGGGCAGTGCCCACGAGAAGTGCGGCATAGTCGGTGAGATGAAGAGTGAGGCAAGCCCACAGACCGATTTTGCTTTTAAGACAAAGCACACAGCACACAATGAAAAGAACTGCATATACTGCAAGAAGGGCATAAGAGGCACCGCCTGAAAGAGTAACGGCTGAAGCGATATTTTCATCGGCTGCCTTCAGGGCGAACTCTGTTATGTATGAGCTGAAATAAAAATTGAAGTTGCCTGTTACGAAATATCTCACAACATAAATAAGGGCGAGAATTCCTGAAAGAACAAAGATGCTCTGTGCAGATTTGATGTTGGTCTGCATTTTTTTAATTTTATCCTGTGTTGTTAATTTACTCATAATAGCTCCTTTTTACCATTTGAATTTTGTCAGCTGACCTTCGCAAAGAAGATTCGGATAATTCCATTGACGCAGGATTTCATAAGTCGCAATTGCAACCGTATTTGAAAGGTTAAGACTTCTTGCCTCGTCAATCATAGGAATGCGAAGACTTGTTTCGGGGTTTTCCTTGAGAAGATTTTCCGGAAGACCTGCATCCTCTCTGCCGAAAACAATATAGCAGTTTTCGGGAAATTCGGTTTCGGTGAAAATCTTCTGTCCCTTTGTGGTGAAGTAGAAGAATTTTCCGTCTTTGTTTTTCTCAAAGAAATCTTCGGTGCTGTCATAATATGTTATATCAAGAAGATACCAATAGTCAAGTCCTGCTCTTTTTAATTTTTTGTCGTCAACCTTAAAGCCCATCGGTTCAACAAGGTGAAGTGAAGCACCCGTTGCCGCACAGGTTCGTGCAATGTTGCCTGTGTTCTGGGGAATCTGAGGCTCAATGAGAACAATGTTAAGTTTACCCATAGCTTTGTTTTTGTCCTTTTAAAATTTTTTGCTTTTAAAAGTATACCACCTAATTATGAAAAAGAAAAGCATTATGTAAAAAATGTTTCTGATAATTTTCACTAAGGTGCAAAAAATAATAGCGACCTTTGTTCCGGAAGGATTAATTTTAACAGGAGATGAGTTATATGATGAAAATGAAAAGTGTAATGACAGGCATCAGTATCGGTATGGCTGTAGGCGGTGCAGCAGCCTATATGAAGGGTGCAATGATGGGTTCAGGTGCAAAACGTTCAATTAAAAGAACCATCAGAAATGTGGAAGGCATTGTAGGCGACATCCGTTATATGTTCAAGTAAGAGGAGTGAAGAAGAATGAAAAAGCTTTCAGCTTTGCTTCTTTCGGTGCTTGTGCTTTTTTCTGCAGCTTCCTGCGGCAGAGACAGCGGTAAAAGAATCGGTACTGAAGTTCCGCCCGTTTCAGAAATTTCACCGAAAATCAATTCCTCAACGGTGATTGACACGGAGAATACTTCTGAAGAAAAGTCTCAGCTCATATTTACGGGAGAAAAAGGCGGCAGCACTCCGTCGGGATTTATGCCGCTTCCGAAAATCAGCTTCAGGGCTACGGAAAACACAAAGGGACTTTCTGAAAAGAAGCTTTCTCACTCTCACGGTCCGTCAGCTGACGGCAGGGTGCATCACACCGTAGAGGAATTTCAGAAAACCTTTCTGAAATACGGCGGCTTCACTTATGATAACATCAGTGAGGAAAAGGTGCTTTACCTTACCTTTGACTGCGGTTATGAGTATAATGACCTGACAGGTAAAATTCTCGATGTGCTTAAGGGAAAGAAGGTGCCTGCAACCTTTTTCTGCACCCTTGACTATCTTAAAAGTGAGCCTGAGTTTGTTGCAAGAATGATAAACGAAGGGCATATTGTGGGCAACCATTCGGCAACCCATCCCTCTTTTGCGAATATCACGAGGGAGAAAATGGCTTCTGAGCTTCAGACATTTGAAAATTACCTGAGAGAAAGCTTCGGTTATGCTTCAAGATATTTCCGTTTTCCTGCAGGTGAGTACAGCGAAAGCGCCCTTGAGCTTCTGCAGTCTCTTGGTTTTGTCAGTGTGTTCTGGTCAACTGCTTATGACGACTGGGATGTGAATAAAGTAAGAGGCAAGGATTATGCCATAGAAAAGGTTATGTCACGGCTTCACAGCGGTGCGGTGATTCTGCTTCATGCCGTATCTCAGGATAATGCAGACGCTCTCGGTGAAATTATTGACAAAGCAAGAGCAGAGGGCTATGAGTTCAGAAGTCTGACAGAGTACGGCACCTGATGTTGACAAAAACGTCAGGTGATGATATAATCTTGAAAACTGCCACCGGGTAGAGAAATGCAACAGCATTCGTAACACATCGTTAGGTCTTTGAAGATGTGTGCGGATGCTTCTTTTTTTGGAGGTACAAATGAAAAAGCTGAAATATTTTTCAAAGACAGATATAGCCCTGTGGAGCTTGTCTGTTGTTTCCATAGCCTTGTCCTTTCTGATTTTTGACAGAGAAAGCTATCTCACTCTTATAGCTTCCCTTCTCGGAGTGACCTCACTCATTTTCAATGCCAAGGGCAACCCCTTCGGTCAGCTTCTTATGGTTATATTCAGCCTTCTTTACGGTGCGATTTCCTATGGCTTTGCTTATTACGGTGAGATGATTACATATATGGGAATGTCGGGCCCTATGGCGTTTCTGGCTCTGATTTCCTGGCTGAGAAATCCCTATGAGGGCAAAAAATCTCAGGTGAAAATTAACCGTGTCGGCAGAAAGGAGCTTTGCTTTATGCTGCTTCTGACCCTTGCCGTAACTGTGATTTTTTATTACATTCTGAAATATTTCAACACTGCAAACCTTTTCTTCAGCACCCTTTCGGTTGCAACAAGCTTTGCAGCGGTTTATCTCACCTTCAGAAGAAGTCCTTATTTTGCTATCGTTTATGCTCTTAATGATATTGTTCTTATTGTATTGTGGGTGTATGCCTCATTCAGCGACACCACATATATTTCTGTTGTTGTATGCTTTTTTATGTTTCTTTTTAATGATATTTACGGCTTTGTCAGTTGGCTCAGAATGGAAAAGAATCAGAAAAAACACTCTGCATAAGAAAATACCGTGCTGTTCAGAACGAGCAGCACGGTTGTGTTTTAACTGAATTTATATGTCTTACCCTTTTCGGTTGTGAAGCTTGTTGTTCCGTTTTCAAAAGCGGTTTCAACTTCGTTTCCGTCTTCGTCATAAACGATAAGAATTTTACCGTCATATCTGAGCTTACATTCTTCACCGCAGTTTGACTTGACTGTGCCTTCCTTAAGCTTTGAATCCTTCCATTTAAGGCTGACTTCAAAGTTTCCTCTTGCAAGAAGTCCGCTGATTTCACCTTCACTCCAGGAATCGGGAAGAGCGGGAAGAAGCTGAATATAACCGAGATGGCTCTGAAGAAGCATTTCACAAATACCTGCAAGCAGACCGAAGTTGCCGTCAATCTGGAATGGGGGATGAGTGCTGAAGAGATTGTCAAGCACGGTAGCCCTGATGAACTGTCTGATAAGGTCATCACATTTGTTGCCCTTAAGAAGTCTTGCATAGCAGAGAATTCTCATTGCAAGCCCCCAGCCTGTACTCTTGTCGCCTCTGTCACTGAGAGTTGTAAGACAAGCGTTCAGAAGCTTTTCATCTTCGGGGTTAATCTGTCTGAAGGGATAAAGGCAGAGAAGGTGTGAAATGTGTCGGTGCTTTCTCTGCACATTCTGGTTATAGAAGCCACGCATAAAGAAGCTGTCCTCGTCATACCATTCCTTGACCTGACCCCATTTGCCGATTTTCACAGGCTGAAGCTTTTCAATCTGCACCTTGATTTTTTCAATAAGTGCAGTATTCACCTCGTTTTCAAAGCCCTTGCTGATAAGAACCTCTGCAGCTTCGATTGTGCTTTGATAAAGGTCATAGATAATTGTCTGGTCATATGTATTGCCTGCGGCAACAGGACCGTGTTCAGGTGAAAAGCCGGGTGAACAGACGAGTCTGCCGCTGTTTTTGTCTTCGATAAGAAGCTGTGACCACATAAGGGCACATTCTTCCATTGCAGGATAAATATCCTTTCTAAGCTTTTCCGTGTCAAGAGTGAAAAGATAGTAGTCATACATATTCTGAAGAGCCCATGCACCGTTTGTGGGTGCCCAGCCCCATTTCCAGTCGCTGCCCGGTCCCACAAAGCCTAAGGGTGTTACCATTGTGTGGAACATATAGCCTGTGGCTTTGTTGTAATCAGGCTCACCGTCTTTGTCTTCACCGATACCGAGAGTTTTGTTGGCAACAATTCTGCCGGGCTTTTTAAGGCTGTTTACAAAATCAATATAGGGGAGAGTTGTTTCCGTAAGGTTAGCCGCATAAGCTCCCCAGTAGTTCATCTGAACGTTTACGTTGAAGTGATAGTCACAGCACCAGGGGGGATTGTTTTTTGCGTTCCATATACCCTGAAGATTTGCAGGAAGGCTTCCGTCTCTTGAAGAAGCAATAAGAAGATATCTGCCATATTGGAAAAGAGTTGTGTAAAGCGCACGCTTGTGCTCACCTTTTTTTGAAAAACGCTTTAACATACGGTCGGTTGCGAAAAGGCTTTCATCCTCACCGAGAGTGAATTTAACCCGGTTGAAAAGAGCCTGATAGTCCTCAAGGTGAGTTCTGTAAAGCTCACCGAAGCTTTTCTCACTTGCTTTTTCAACTGCGCTGAGTGCCTTTTTAAGAGGATCGCTGCCGTCTGAAAAATTGGGGAAATCGTTTATGTAGTCTGTTGCAAGGCTCATAATTACCACAACACTTGTTGCGTCTTTTACAGAGATTGTGCCGTTTCCGAGAGCTTCAGCTGTTCCGTCTTCGGGAATGATTCTGACTGCACAGCCGTATTTCATTGAGTTTTTCTCTTTGCCTTCAGCAGCTCCGATACCGTTGTTTGCAGTGACTGTACCCTCAAGGAGGATAGTGTTGCCCTCTGCTTTAGGTGTACCCTTCTGCTCCGATACGACATAAGCGTTGAAGCTGAGCTTTGCGTCTTCGCCCTCTGCCTTGAGTCTTCCCACAAAGACATTGTCGGGATAGCTTACAAAGTAGTGACGTGTATATGTGGCCTTTTTTGACTGAAAGCTCACCATTGATGAAGCGGTTTCAAGGTCAAGGTCTCTTACATAATTTGAAACCTCAGGGAATTTCTCAAACTGAAAATAAAGGTTGCCGAAGGACTGATAAGCACCGAAGCCCTCCATATTGCCTTCGAGAAGGTGCATTTTTTCTGTTGCACCCTTTCTGTCGCCTTTTATGAGAAGCTCCTGAATTTCTCTCATACCCTTGCCTTTGTCAGGGTTGCTGATGCCGCCGCAGAAGCCGGGCACATCCTTTCCGCCTGACCAGAGAGTTTTTTCGTTGAAGTGAATGAGCTCACAGTCTTCACCGCCGAAAACCTTCACACCGATTTTACCGTTGCCGAGAGGAAGAGCCTGCTTTTCCCAACCGAGATAACTCATATCGGCAGGCTTGTTATAACAAAGAATCATATCTGCACCTCTGAATAAAATTATACTACAATTATATCTCTAAAGAGAAATATGTCAAGAAGAAGAAAAAGCTCAGGAAAAAGTTCAGGAAATAAATTGATTTTTACGCATTTGTGTGGTATTATATATAATGTATGATTATAACTATGGCGATTTATACCGAAAGGAACCCGATATGGAAAAAGAATTTCTTATAAGCGTTCTCACAAAGCAGGAAATTGAAGGCCAGAAAGAAGAGCTTGAGGTTATGACCAGAGCCTCTCTCGTTTTTACAGAGAACGGCTATGAAATTTCTTACACCGAAGAAGAGGAAGACGGCACTCAGAGTGTAACAAGCCTTACCGTTGAAAAAGGCAGCATCACAGTAAACCGTGAAGGCGTAATCAGTACCCACATGGTTCTTACAAAGGGTGTGAGAAATCTTTCTCATCACGTAACACCCTACGGTGCGTTTTCAATGGGCGTTGAGGCAACGGTTATTGAATCGGAGATGAGCCGTGGCGGCGGTATTCTCCGCTTCGTTTACAATACGGATATTGAGCAGAAGCCTCTCGGTGAAATCGAATTTGATATAACTCTCAATCCTATAGGAAAGGAATAATAAAAAATGTCACAGACTGTATATAAAGCACAGAATCAGATAAAGACACTTATTGCTGCGGCAATCATTAAGGCACAGAAAAACGGTGTGCTTCCCGAAGGTGAATACAGCTCATTTTCAGTTGAAGTACCCGCAGACAGAAATAACGGTGACTATTCAACAAATGCCGCAATGGTGAACGCAAGAGCCTTCAGACTTCCTCCGAGAAAGATTGCTGAAGCAATTGCAGAAAACGCAGACCTTGAAGGCACATATTTTGAAAAAATTGAAATTGCAGGCCCCGGCTTCATCAACTTCTTCCTTTCAGATGTTTATTATGCTGACATCATTTTCGAAGTAAGAGAAGCAGGCGATTCCTACGGCAGAAGCAACTACGGCAAGGGCAAAAAGGTGAACGTTGAATTCGTTTCAGCAAACCCCACAGGTCCTATGCATATGGGTAATGCAAGAGGCGGCGCTCTCGGTGACTGCTATGCGGCGGTTCTCGATTATGCAGGCTATGAGGTTGCAAGAGAGTTCTATGTAAACGACGCAGGTAACCAGATTGAAAAATTCGGTCTTTCACTTGATATCCGTTATAAACAGCTTTGCGGAGAGAATATTGAGCTTCCCGAAGACAGCTATCACGGTGAGGATATCATCGAAAGAGCTCAGGAATTCAAGGATGAATTCGGCTTTTACCTTATGGAAAAGACTGAGGAAGAAAGAAGAAAGATTCTCGTTGAATATTCACTTCCGAAAAACCTTTCAAATATGAGAAAGGCAATGGACAAATACCGCATTGACTATGATTTATGGTTCAGTGAGCTTTCACTTCATAACGGCGGTGAGCTTAAAGAAACAATCGACCTTCTTACAGAGGGCGGATACACATACGAAAAAGACGGAGCTCTCTGGTATAAGAACATTGAAGTGCAGACAGAAATGCTCCTTTCTGAAGGTAAAACTCAGGAATACATTGACAAGCTTGAGCTCAAGGATGACGTTCTTATCAGAGCTAACGGCAATCCCACTTATTTTGCTGCTGATATTGCTTATCACAGAAACAAGCTTCAGAAGAGAAGCTTCGATATGGCGGTTGACGTCTGGGGTGCTGACCACCACGGTCACGTTGCAAGAATGAAGGGTGCAATGAAGGCCTGCGGAATTGATCCTGACAGACTTTCAATTCTCCTTTGTCAGTTTGTACGACTTGTACGTGACGGTGAGGTTGTGAGAATGTCAAAGAGAACAGGTAAGGCTATTACCCTTGTTGATCTTCTTAACGAAGTGCCTATCGATGCAGTACGCTTCCTCTTCAATATGACAGAGCCGGGTTCACTTATGGACTTTGACCTTGACCTTGCTGTTGAACAGAGCTCACAGAACCCCGTTTATTACTGTCAGTATGCACACGCAAGAATCTGCAGTATTCTTTCTAAGCTCAAGGAAGAAGGCAAGGAAGCAAGAGACTGCACAGCAGAGGAGCTTATGCTTCTTAAGGCTCCCGAAGAAAGAGAGCTTATCAGATATATTTCAACTCTTGAAGATGTAATCATCGGTGCAGCAAAGAACTATGACCCTGCAAAGGTTACTCATTTTGCAGTTGACCTTGCAACTCACTTCCACAAGTTCTACAACAACTGCAGAGTAAACGTTGAAGACGAAAGCCTCAGACAGGCAAGAGTTACACTTTGTATCTGTGTGCGTGACACAATGAAGAGTATACTCAACATGCTTAAAGTTGAAGCTCCCGAAAGAATGTAAGAACCGTAAGGTATATTTAAGCTTTCAGGGGTAAAATAAAAACAGATAATAATTTAAAAATAAGGAGACAGAATTATGAGCGCTGAAAAAATCCTCGTTGTTGATGACGACCTTAACATTTGCGAATTACTGAGACTTTATCTTACAAAGGACGGCTACAATGTTGTTGTGGCCAATGACGGACAGAGTGCTGTTTCAATGTTCCAGGAGGAAAATCCCGCACTTGTTCTTCTCGACGTTATGCTTCCTAAGCTTGACGGCTGGCAGGTTTGCAGAGAAATCAGAAAGTTCTCTGAAACTCCCATTATTATGCTCACAGCCAAGGGCGAAGTTTTTGACCGTGTTCTCGGTCTTGAGCTTGGTGCAGACGACTATGTTGTAAAGCCCTTTGATACAAAGGAAATTGTTGCAAGAATCAAGGCAGTTCTCAGAAGAAGTGCCGCTACAACAGTTGAAGAAATCAAAGAGGTTCACTATGACAAGCTTTCAATCAACCTTACAAACTATGAGCTTAAGGTTGCAGGTGTTCAGATTGACACACCGCCCAAAGAAATGGAGCTTATTTTCCACCTTGCAAAGAATCCCAACAGAGTTTTCACAAGAGATCAGCTTCTTGATGAGGTATGGGGTTACGATTATTACGGTGATTCAAGAACAGTTGACGTTCACGTAAAGAGACTCCGTGAAAAGCTTGAAGGTGCTTCAGATAAATGGGAGCTCAGAACTGTCTGGGGCGTTGGTTATAAGTTTGAAACCAAAGAATAAACTGATTTCGTGCCCGATAGCTTTATCGGGCACTGTTTGTATATTCTGACATTACCTCGGAAGGGTGAATACAATGGCAAAAAAAGGACGAAAAAAAAGAAACGGTCTGTTCCGTAAATATTTCATTTTCGGCGGATCAATTATAGTTGTAGGCTTTATTATAATTTCTCTTGCAATTATGGTGTTTGTGGCTAATCAGTGGTGGACTGATAAGGTGACCGGACTTCAGAAAAACACAAGCAGCATTTCAATGATTTATATTGACGCTGCGGACAAAAACGGAAAAATCAAAAATAAAGACCTTATTACAAAAAGTCTTGAGATTCTGTCGGATTCAACCGTTTCAGAATATTTTGTTGCAGATACAGAGGGAAAAATAATTTTCTGCGGTGACTGCGAAAACGGCAACAGCCGTAATTGTGAAAACCACAAAGATTTTGTTGTAAACCGCAGTCATATTGACAGAGCCCTCAACGGCGGCTTTTCCGATTATATGACAGATGAAGATTTCGGTATCGGTAAATTCGTTGTTGCCCGTCCCATAAAAATCGGTGACAAGGCAGTTGCAATCGCTTTTGCTGTTGAGGATGCGGTAACAGGTCTTGTACCTTATGTTGCAAGTATCTCTCAGTTTATGGCTTATGCTGTTTGTTTCGTGCTTATTTTCATGCTTATCATAATATACTATTTAACAAGAGGTATCACAAAGCCTCTTGAAGATATGAAGGAAGTCACAAGACATATTGCAAAGGGTGAATTCAATTACAGAGCTGATGAAACCTATAAGCAGAAGGATATCAATGACTTTGCAAAGCAGCTGAACAAAATGGCTTATGAGCTTTCAATTGACGATGAATCAAGAAAAAGCTTTATTGCAAATGTATCTCACGAGCTGAAAACTCCCATGACTTCAATCGGTGGCTTTATTGACGGTATTCTTGACGGCACAATTCCCCCTGAGGAGGAAAAGAAATATCTCGGTCTTGTATCCAACGAGGTAAAGCGTCTTTCAAGAATGGTTGTTTCAATGCTGAATCTTTCAAAAATTGAAGCAGGCGAGGTGCCCCTTTCTCCCATAGATTACGATATCGGAAAGCAGATTTTTGAAACACTTCTTTCTTTTGAAAAGAAGATTGATGAAAAGCACGTTGAAATTGAAGGCTTTGAAGATATTGAAAATGTAATTATCCGTGCTGACAGAGACCTTCTTCAGCAGGTAATCTATAACCTTCTTGACAATGCGGTTAAATTTACTCCCGAAAACGGCACGATTTATATTTATGCAAATAACGACGGTGAAAAAACAACGGTAAGAATCAGAAATTCAGGTGCAGGTGTTTCACCTCAGGAAATTTCACGAATTTTTGAGCGCTTCTATAAGGTTGACAAATCAAGAAGCTACGATGTAAAGGGTGTAGGACTGGGACTTTATATCGTAAAGACTATCATCAATATGCATGACGGTGAAATTACGGCTTCAAGCAAGCAGGGTGAATATACTGAGTTTGCTTTTGAAGTGCCTTACAGAGAATAATAAATTTTAATTTTTAAACTTGTTTTTAACAAATTGATATATTATTTTGTCAATGCTTTTGGAAAGGAGCAAATAATAAATGAACGATAACAAAGAGTTTCAGGATGTTTTTTCGGGAAACGAAGAAGCGGAAAAAGAAAACCGAGGCTTTGATTTTCCGAAACCTCCCGTGAATAAATTTCAGAGTGAAGCTAATGTTGAGCCTGAGAAAAAAGAAACTGCACGCTATTTTGAAATAACACAGAAAACAGAAATGCCCAAAGCGGAGTTTAATCCCTATGAGCCTTCTATTAACCGTGAGCCTCAGGGACAGAGAGTGCAGAACACTCAGAGCTTCAATTATGTGAATTCTCAGCACACAGCTCCCTCTTATGAAGAGCCTCCCAAAAAGGGCAGAGGCAAAAAGCTTGTGGGAATTTTTGTGGCAATCTGTGCAGTTGCTGCAGTGGTGCTTATTGCTGCAGGTCTTTTCAACAACAACGGAGATATTATACCCAACGTTCCCGGTACATCCGAATCAACACAGAATTCTCCTGCAGATATGCCTCAGGTTTCAACAACCTCTCCGGGTAAGATTGAAAACGTGAATTCGGTGTGGGTGGCTGACAAGGTAAGACCCAGCGTTGTTGGTGTTATGACATATAAAAACGGTCAGCTTGCAGGTGAAGGCTCAGGCGTTCTCTGGATGGAAAAGGACGGTTATACCTATGTTATCACCTGTGCTCATGTTGTTGATGCAAAGGGTGTAAGCTTCGGTGTGCTTCTTCTCAGCGGAAAGAATTATGAAGCAACTCTCGTCGGTGCAGATACAAGAACAGATATCGGTGTTGTAAAAATCAAGGCTACAGGTCTTCCTCTTGCTGAATTCGGTGATTCAAGCACGCTTAAAATCGGTGAGCCTGTTTATGCAATCGGCAATCCCGGCGGCTCAGAATATTTCGGCTCATTTACAGACGGTATTGTTTCGGCAATTGACCGTTCAGTAACCGCAACATACAAAATGACTTGTATTCAGCATAACGCTGCAATCAACCCCGGTAACTCAGGCGGTGCGCTTATCAACACAGCAGGTCAGGTTATCGGTATCAACTCATCAAAAATTGCAAGCACAGATTATGAAGGTATGGGCTTTGCCGTTCCCACAGTAATTGCCAAACCCGTTGCAGAGGCTCTCGTTCAGTACAGCTATGTGCCCAACAGACCTAAGCTCGGCATTGAATATGCACCTGTAAGTGCCTATCAGCTTTACTCAATGGTGGTTTCAATAAAGGGACTTCCTCAGGGCTCGCTCGTAATTGCAGGCATTTCATCAGACAGCTCACTTAAGAATACGGAAGCTGAGGTGGGTGACCTCATTATCGGTGTAAACGGCAAAGATATGACCGATTCAAGTGTACTTCTTGATCTTATTGAAACAGGTGCAGTAGGTGACACACTTACTCTTAAGCTTTGCAGAATCGACAACAGAACCTACAAAACGAAAACCTTTGATGTAACAATCACTCTTGTTGAAGACAAGGGTACATCCAAGGAAGAAACAACAACTCAGAGAAACGACGGTGATTATTACTACGGCGGTTCAGGCAGCTTTGAAGACTTCTTCAACGATTATTTCTTTGGTTGGTAAAATTAAGTGCCGTCCGAACACAAAATGTTCGGACGGCTTTTTTGCGGGTGTTCATATTTATATGTTTTAACTTAGAAATATTTATGCTTTGGCAGGAATGGTGTAAGTAAATGTTTCTCTTTTACCTGCTGAATTCGGAATTTTTACTTCTAAATTAAAACCGTCTTTGAGCGATTCGGGTTCAATATGAATTATACTGAAAAAGCGTATTGTTACTGTTTCACCGGCATCAATTAATGTATTGTTGGTTCCTATTTTTGAAATAGTTTTGCCGGTATCTTTATCTACGTAAGCGCCATACTGTAAACTGATAGCTTTGATATTATCATGATTCAGATCGAAACCAAACATTTCATACGTTTTGCCGTTGTATTTCACACTCCATTCTGATGGTTCCCACGTTCCGAAAGAACCTCCGAAATCAATATGTCCGCCACGGTCTTTATTTGTTATGGTTACTGTCATAGAAACATAACAGGTTCCGGTTTTTGAAGCAAACATGGAATTGGGTTTGTCGGTGGGCTCTACATAGGTGGAGCTGGAATTACTTACATAATATGCAAACTCACTGTTTTCAAGCGTAAAATCGACGATGTCGGTTGAAACAGTTTCTTTTAAATTGAATTTCTGTGAGTTTTTTCCGGAGTTGCTTCCGCAAGCTGTAAACGCAAAACACATAACAACAACCAGAAGCAAAGCAACAAATTTTTTCATATTTTATCATCCTTTCTTTGGCGGAGCAATTATATGAACACCGTACGATACAGCACTGTTTTATTCTCCGCAAAATAAAAAAGTGCGCCAACCGAAGTGAGCGCACCGAAAACGCAAACTCCGATTGTCCCCAAACAAATTAAAATAGAAACAGAGTATCTCTGCCACGCTATTTTGTGGAGTTTACAGTTTTACCACATATATTAACGTGACAGAAAAAGGGTATAATTATCCCTTGAAAAGAAAAAGATACCGCTGATTCTACTATTCTAATTTGTTTGGCATAATTAGTATATCATAACAGTTGATAATTTTTCAACACTTTAATAAAAACCACCACAACATTTTTGTGATGGTAAAATAAATTTCTTACTCAGGTATGCCAATTAAGACTCTTTCTCACATCAGCGAAAAAACAGTAAAGGCTTCTTTTACTTTTTCATAGATTTTATCGCAGTCTTCGTATGTACCGGTTTCATCTGCTTTCAGCTCAAATGCAGGTCTTTTCATTTCCTTTGAAAACCAGAAGGGAAATCCGCAGATGTCTTCGTCTTCAGTCTGTAAAAGAGGGTAAGAGCAACCCTGAGCAATGATTTTTGACATCAGCTCACTTTCGGGAATAAGGTGATTATCGGGTGCAGAGATAAGTGTTTCATCGCCTGAGGAAACAGAAAGGCATTGTCTGAATGACCTCACACGGCAAAGTCTTGTGAGAGCTTTTGTTTCTGCTTCACTTTCGGGATATTCACCTGTAAAGTCTGACGGTGACGGAGAGGTGATGCCGTTTTCTGCCTCTCTTTTTTTGAATTTCTCAAAATTTCCTGTGAAATTTTTTCTTATATCAACACCTCTTGAATTGCTTTTCCAGTCTGAAAAGCTGTCGCAGCCCACGGAAGAAACAAATTTTCCGAGAGCCTTTGCACCCTTTGCGCCGTAAAGGTTTATTTCTCTTCCGTCGGGATTTACTGACGGAATAACAGTTATACCAAGCTGAGAGAGGGCCCGTCTTATGTTGACTCCGCAAAGCTCACGCTTTTCTTTAATGCTGCGGCAGACATCCTCAATGAACATATAAAGCAGAAGCGGGCTTATACCGTCACTGCCGTCAAAGCCGCCTGCAATTATCACGCTGTTATGTAAGGAGCCGAGAGAAAAAGAGAAAATTCCTCTGCCGAGAACGGTTCTTCCTGAAATATCCACCTTTAAAAACGGATATTCTTTCACAAGGTCTTCTATTAATTGTTTGTTTGTGTTATAATCAAATACAGTTGGTTTTACAATACGCTTCATTTTATCACCTGTCAGTTAAAAAATGTTGTACTATAATTTATATTCCATAAGCTCCATAATATGATGAAAGGCGGAAAAAGTAATGGATTTTTTTGAAAAGACACTCAGCACAAAGGATATATTCAAGGGTAAGGTTTTCAGCGTGCACGTTGATGATATTGAGCTTCCCGACGGCAGCAGATCATTCAGAGAAATTGTTGAACACAGCGGCGGAGTCTGTGTTGCTGCCCTTACTGAGGATGACGAGCTTTTCTTTGTAAGGCAGTTCCGTTATCCTTATAAAAAGGTTCTTCTTGAGCTTCCTGCAGGCAAGCTTGAAAAGGGTGAAGACCCTATTGATGCAGGAAAAAGAGAGCTTCAGGAGGAATGCGGTGTAATTGCTGACGAGATAATTTCAATGGGTACTGTTTATCCCACCGTTGCATATTGCAGTGAAATTATCTATCTCTATGCCGCAAAGAAGCTTACTGCAACAAAACAGAAGCTTGATGAGGGTGAATTCCTCGGTGTTGAAAAAATCAGACTCAGCGATGCTGTAAAAATGGTTATGGACGGTGAAATTTCCGATTCAAAAACGGTGGCTCTCGTGCTGAAGCTTGCAAAGCTCAGAGAGGAGGGAAAATTCTGATGAAGGATTTCATTGTTGCCTCAGCTTCACCGAGAAGAAAAGAAATTCTCTCAATGGGAGGCTTCGGTTTCAGAATAATTCCCTCAGACTGTGATGAAACAATAAAAGAAAAGCTTTCACCTGAAGAAACCGTTAAGGTGCTTGCAGAAAGAAAGGCTTTATCTGTGTTATCTGAAAATGAAAACTCTGTGGTCCTCGGCTGTGATACCGTTGTTGCTCTCGGTGATGAAATTCTCGGAAAGCCCTCTGACAGAGAAGATGCTTTTAAGATGATCAAAGCTCTTTCAGGCAAAACCCACCGTGTCTGCACAGGTGTCTGTATTGCAGATAAAGATAAAACAAACACCTTTGTTTCGGTCGCTGAGGTTGAATTTTATGAGCTCAGTGATGAAACGGCAGAAAGCTATGTTGCAACAGGTGAATGCGACGATAAAGCAGGTGCTTACGGTATTCAGGGCCTTGGCGGTACTCTTGTGAAAAGCATAAAAGGGGATTACTATGCAATTGTAGGTCTGCCTTATGCCGAAACGGTGAGAGTGCTTTCAGAATTCGGAATCAGGGGAAAAATTTCATTTTAAGCTTATTGGCAGTTGGCAGAAGTCAGCTGCCTTTTTTATAAAAAAATAATATGAATTTTTTCATATTGCTATTGAGTAAAAGTTTATTTTAAGATATAATAATAAAATAGATTATTATGAGTTATTATGTCTGAAGGTGACCACTTTGTCACCGCTATGAAAATAAAGGAGTAGAAGGATATGTTATTTTCTCAGGATATAGGAATTGACCTCGGTACAGCCAACACTCTTGTTTTTGTAAAGGGAAAGGGTATTGTTATCCGTGAGCCTTCCGTTGTTGCAATCAATGTAAGCGCCCGCCCTGCAAAGGTTGTTGCCGTAGGTAAGGAAGCTAAGGAAATGATTGGCAGAACTCCCGGTTCAATCGCTGCAATGCGTCCAATTACCGACGGTGTAATTGCAGATTTTGACATCACCTGCGAAATGCTTAAAAAGTTTATTCATAAAGCTCTCGGCGGTTCATATTTTGCCAAGGCGAGAGTTGTAATTTGTATTCCCTCAGGTGTTACAGAGGTTGAAAGACGAAACGTTCACGACGTTGCAATTGAAGCAGGTGCAAAATATGTAAGCCTTATTGAAGAGCCCATGGCTGCTGCAATCGGTGCAGGACTTCCCGTAAGTGATGCAGTGGGCAGTATGGTAGTTGATATCGGCGGCGGTACTGCTGAGGTTGCGGTTATTTCTCTCGGTGATATTGTTACATCAAAATCAGTAAGAGTTGCAGGCTACAGCTTCGACAATGCAATCAGCCAGTACATCAAAAGAAAATATAACCTTCTCGTAGGTGAAAGAACTGCTGAGGATATCAAAATCAAAATCGGCTCTGCAGTTGCCTATGAGGGCGAAGGAAGAATGGAAATCAAGGGCAGAAATCTTGTTGACGGTCTTCCGAAGAGTGTAACCATTACAAGTGAGGAAATCAGAGAGGCTCTTTCTGACTGCGTGAATCAGATTCTTGATGCAGTTAAGTCAACTCTTGAAAAAACACCTCCTGAGCTTTCAGCCGATATTATGGAGCACGGAATCACTCTTACAGGCGGCGGTTCACTTCTCAGAGGTCTTGATTCACTTATTGCAAGAGAAACAGGTATGCCTGTTAACATTGCGGATAACCCCATTGACTGTGTTGCTGACGGAACAGGAATTTTCCTTGAATCAGACGTTCTCGGCAAGGTTGGTAAAAAACTTTAATTCAGGATAGCCTATGTTATTCTGAAAGATAGGGTGTGTAAAAATGCTTCAGTTTTTAAAGGGAAGAAAGTTCAGAACCTTTCTTCTTGTAATATGTGCCCTTCTTTTCGGTGCTGTTATGGCAATGGTTTCACAGAATGCTTCAACTCCCGTGACAAATGCGGTAAGTATTGTGCTGAGACCCTTGCAGAAGCTTTCTGACAGTGTCAGCGACAAGCTTCAGATTGCAGGAGATTATTTCAGAAGCTCCGCAAGCTATAAAAGTGAAAATGAAAGGCTGAAACAGAAAATAGCTGAATATGAAAATCAGCTTGTAGAGTATAATGATATTGCAGAGAAGCTCAGCTCCTATGAAACAATGCTTGGTGTAAAAGAGGAGAATCCCGATTTTGAGCTTTGCGGTGCAGATATTATCGGTACAGACAGCGGTGACCTGTTTACCTCTCTCATCATTGACAAGGGCAGTAACAACGGAATTTCTGCGAAAGACCCCGTTGTTTACGGCAACTATCTTGTTGGTGTTGTAAAAAAAGCTCATCCCACCTACAGTGTGGTGGAAACCTTCCTTAATCCGGGCGTTAATATCAGCGCCCTTGAAAGCAAGACACGGGAGGTTTCCTATGTAACCACAACGGTGGAATATATGAAAAGCGGACTTTGCATTATGGAAAGTCTTGACAGAACAACGGCTATTGCTCCCGGCGGACTTGTAATCACCTCAGGTATAGGCGGTCTTTATCCCAAGGGAGTTATTATCGGCTCAGTAAAAGAAATCGGTGAGAGTAAGTTTGAGCTTTCATCTTATGCGGTAATTGAGCCGGGTGCTGACCTCAGCGAGCTTGAAAGCGTTTTTGTAATCACAGCCTTTGAAGGTCAGGGTATTGAAGAAATTGTTGATTGATATGCGGTGAAAGCATCAGAAGGGACGGTGAAATGAATGAATCTTAAAGACATAGAAATTCCTGAAATCAGTCTAAAAAGTAAAAGAAGACTTGCATTTGTCGTTCTCATTTTTGTTCTGGCGGTTATTGGAAAATCAGGATTCATTCCGGAAATTTCTTCTGTTTCACCGATGCTGATGGTGCCGCTGACGGTAATCATTGCCCTTTATGAAAAAAGCATTCCTGGTATGAGCTTCGGAATTTTATGCGGAGCTATGTGGGATCTTACAGCAGCTACACCTGACGGCTTTTATACGGTGCTGCTTGCAGCTGCCGGATTTATATGCGGCTCTGCTTCAACCTTTTTTGTAAGAACAAATCTGTTTTCGTCTTTGCTTCTTACTTTTCTTACAGCAGGCGGCTGCAGTCTTTTTCATTGGGGAATGTTTTTCCTGTGGAATGGATATGACGGAGCCTTCAGCGTGATTTTCAGCTACTATCTTCCGTCTGTTATCTATACGCTCATTTTAAGTGTAATTATCTATTATATCATCACTTATATTGTAAAGCGGACAAAAGAGAACAAAAAGCTTCTCTGATAAACTTAAGAAAAACAATCTGAAAGGAGTGAACAATAAATGCAGAACAAATCTGAAAAAAGACGTTTTATATCTGTGTTTGCAATAATAGTCTGCATTTTTGCAGTGTTCCTCGTTCACCTTTTCAGCCTTCAGATTGTGGGTAAAAATGAATCCTCAGACACAGTTGTTTCAGTGGTGGAGGTGCCTGTTGAAGCGGTGAGAGGTGAAATCCTCGACAGAAACGGCTATCCTCTTGCAACCAACAAAAAGGTAAACAAAATCATCTTCAATTATCTTTCATTTCCGAAGGAATATGAAGAAAGAAACAAAATTATTCTTGAGCTCATTTCACTTTTCGACAAAAATAAAACCGAGTGGAATGATAATCTGCCTATAGAGGTTACAAAGAAGGGCAAGCTCAGATTTGCAAAGGATAAAGACAACGAGGTGTCTTATCTCAAGAGTGAGGCCTTTCTTGACCTTAACTATTACGCAACGGTTGAAAACTGCTTCAATGCTCTTGTAACAAGATATGAGCTTGAAGATTTTCCGCTGAAAAAGGCAAGAGATATTGCATCGGTTTATTATTACATGGTTAAAAGCGGCTTCAACACAGGCAGAAACTATGAATTCGCAACGGATGTTTCAAACGAGCTTGTTTCCGTAATCAAGGAAAAAGCAGCGGAGTTTCCGGGCGTTGAAATTGAAGTAACCTATGAAAGAGCTTATCCTGACGGCACACTTGCACCTCATGTGCTTGGCAGAGTCGGTGCGATTACAGCCGAGGAATATGAAAGCAAAAAGAATGACGGCTACACGCTTAATGACGATATCGGTAAAAGCGGTGTTGAGTCAGCAATGGAAAGCTATCTTCGCGGCACAAACGGTGTAATGACAATTACCACCGATGCAAAGGGCAACAAAACCGAAACCTATACAACAGAGCCTGTACCCGGTAACAATGTGATTCTCACAATTGACGCAGGTGTGCAGAAGGTGGCTCAGGATGCTCTTAAGGAGGGTATCGGAAATCTGCAGACGCACCTTAACCGAATTTATCCTCTTACGGGTGCAGTTGTGGTTATGGACACAAGAACAAACGAGTGTCTTGCAATGGCATCTTATCCCACATACAACAATAACACCTATAATAAAAACTCAGCAAAGCTCAATAAGGATGAGAGCAAGCCTCTCTGGAACAGAGCGCTGAGAAGTACCTATTCACCCGGCTCAACCGTAAAGCCTGCAGTTTCAATGGCAGGTCTTGAAGAGGGCGTGATTGATGACGAAACACGCATTTACTGTATGGGCCGTTACACTCATTATCAGGACTATCAGCCGGGCTGTACAGGAAGCCACGGTCACCTTGATGTTGTGAGAGCAATTTATCATTCCTGCAACATTTTCTTCTATGAAACTGCAAGAAGACTCGGCATTGAAAAGCTGAACAGTTATTTCAAAATGTTCGGTCTCGGTGAAGAAACAGGCATTGAGCTTTATGAGAGCACAGGTACGGTTGACTCGGTTGAATTCAGAGAAAACCGTGGTGAACGCTGGACTCCCGGTCTTACAATTCAGGCAGGTATCGGACATGCTGACAACAGATTCACTCCCATTCAGCTCTGCTCCTATGTTTCAACAATTGCAAACAGAGGCATAAGATATAAATCACATATTATAAAAAGCGTAAGAACTCCTGACCTTTCAGAGAGCATTATGGAAACACAGAAGGAAATTCTTTCTCAGGCTGACTTCAAGGAAGAAAACTGGGACCTTGTTCATAAGGGTATGCTTCTTGTGGGTACCCAGAGTTATGCTGACTTTTCAGCAGTACCCGTTGATGTTGCGGCAAAAACAGGTACAACAACCGTTTCGAAAAGAGTAAACGGAAAGAAAATTGAAACCTATAACGGCTTCCTTATTACCTTTGCGCCCTATGAAAAGCCTGAAATTGCAATCTGTGTTGCAGTCGAAGGTGCGGGCAGCGGCGGTTCGACCGCTCCCATTGCAGCAAAGATTATGGAATATTATTTCAGAACAACAAACACAGACGAAAGCTCAAGCGATGAAAATACACTTCTCAGATAAGGAGGGGAAAATATGGCTAAAAAAATTGTGATAGCATCAGGCAAGGGCGGTGTAGGAAAATCCTCCCTTACTGTGGGAATAGGCAAGGCCCTTGCAAAAAACGGAAAAAGAGTGCTTCTCATTGACTGCGACTGTCTTAAAAGCATCGACCTTCTTACGGGGATTACTGAATTTCTCCTTTATAACTGGGGAGATGTTATAAAAGAAAGATGCGACAGCGAAAATGCAGTTTATGATGCAGGCGATGTAAAGGTTATGACTTGTCCTGATTCCTATGAGGATATAACAGCAGAAGAAATGAAGGAGCTTGTTAAAAAGCTTGAAGATGACTATGATTACATTCTTCTCGACTCACCTGCAGGAATTGATAAGGGACTTACTCTTGCGTGCAGTGTGGCTGACCGAGGTCTTGTGGTTTCAACACCTGACCTTGTGTGTGTGAGAAGTGCCTGCATTGCAGCAAGACAGATGGCAAAGCTTTCTGTGACTGACACAAGACTCATTATTAACCGTGTGAAGAAGAAGGATGTTGTAAAGGGCAGACTTCTCAACGTTGACTCTGTAATCGACTCAACAGAAATTCAGCTTATCGGCGTTGTGCCTGAGGATGCAAAAATCCGTCTGGGCTCAATGGGTCAGGGCATATACAAAAAAGGTCAGGCTTCATATAAGTCTTTCTGCAATATTGCTGCAAGAATTGAAGGCGAAACTGTTCCGCTTAAGTTCTGATGCGAATAAATATACATAATATTCAGTAAATTCAGAAAAAATAAAAATATTTTAAGAATCTTCTTGTGTTTTTTCATAAAATCTATTGCATTACGACATTTTTTTTGTTATCATAGATATGTATTGGAGAAAATATCGAACGATTATGAAAGGTGGAGAAGATATTGAATATTGCACTTATTGCACACGACGCAAAGAAAGAACTTATGACACAGTTCTGTATTGCATATTGCGGAACCTTAAGTAAACATTCGCTTTGCGCAACCGGAACAACAGGTAAAATGGTAAGTGAAGCGACAGGCCTTGAAATTACAAGATTTCTTTGCGGATATCAGGGCGGTGACGAGCAGATTGCATCAAGAATTGCATGCAATGAAATTGACCTTCTTCTGCTTTTCAGAGATCCTCTTACAGCAAAAAGTAGTGAGCCGAACGAAGCAAATCTTTTAAGACTCTGCGATGTTCATAACATTCCAGTTGCAACAAACCTTGCAACTGCCGAGGCTCTTATTCACGCCCTTGAAAGAGGCGATCTTGACTGGAGAGATATTGTAAATCCCAAGCGTTATTGATAAAAATAATATTATAAAAGCATTGACGGAAAAGAGTACTTTTATTTCTGCGTTCAGAGAGAGGTGCATATGCTGAAAGCACCTTACGAAAGAGTAAAGGGAAGACATTCCTGAGCTGACGAAAGTCCGTTTGCTGCGTTAAAGCTTGTAACCACAAGGTTACTCGAGAGGAACATTTCTGTTCAATCGGGGTGGCACCGTGGAGCGAATTTATGCTTCATCCCCAATGTAGCGTACAGCTGTATTGGAGATGGAGTTTTTTGTTTATAACTATAATACTTCCGGAGGATTAAATAATGGCATTAGTTACAAAATCAATCAAGGGCACTCAGGATGTGCTGCCGGGCGAAAGCCATAAGTGGCAATATCTTGAGCAGGCTGTTCTTGAGCAAGCTAAAAATTACGGCTATAAAGAAATCAGAGTTCCCGTTTTTGAACACACAGAGCTTTTCCAGAGAGGCGTTGGTGACACAACTGACGTTGTTCAGAAGGAAATGTACACCTTTGAGGATAAGGGCGGCCGTTCAATCACACTTCGTCCCGAAGGCACTGCAGGTGTTGTCCGTTCTTATCTTGAACACGGTCTTTTCAATGAGCCTGCTCCCATGAAGCTCTGCTATACAATTTCATGCTACCGCTATGAAAAGCCTCAGGCAGGCAGACTCCGTGAATTTCATCAGTTCGGCTGTGAATGCTTCGGCACACAGTCACCTGCAGCAGATGCTGAGGTTATCTCACTTATAAATGATATCTTCACTCATCTCGGTCTTAAAAACTACGACATCCAGATAAACTCAATCGGTTGTCCCGAATGCAGAAAGACCTATCACGAGGCTCTCAAGGCTTACTTTGAAAGCAAGAAGGCTGACCTTTGCGGAACCTGCAATGAGCGCCTTGACAGAAATCCCATGAGAATTCTCGACTGTAAGAGCCCCGTTTGCTCAGAAATTGCAAAGGACGCTCCCAAGGTTACAGATTATCTCTGCGAAGAATGTGAAGCTCACTTCAGGTCAACTCAGAGCTATCTTGATGCAATGGGTATCAAGTATACAGTTAACCCCACAATTGTGCGTGGTCTTGATTACTACACAAAGACTGTATTCGAATTCGTTTCAACAGAAATCGGCGCTCAGGGCACAATCTGCGGCGGCGGACGTTATGACGGCCTTGTTGAACAGGTCGGCGGACCGAAAACACCGGCACTCGGCTTTGCAATGGGACTTGAAAGACTTATGCTTCTTATGAAGGCACAGAATGTTCCCTTCCCCGAAGAAAAGAAGTGTGACCTTTACATTGCGTCAATGGGCGATGCTGCAAACATAAAGGCTGCTCAGATTGCAACCGACCTTCGTCAGGAGGGCTTCACAGTTCTCTATGATGTAGTCGGCAGATCAGTTAAGGCACAGATGAAGTTTGCTAACAAGGTGGGCGCAATGTTCACAGCTGTTCTCGGTGACAGCGAGCTTCAGGAAGGCAAGGCAAAGCTCAAGAATATGGAAAGCGGCGAGGAAAGAGAAATTTCAATTGAAGCTTTCGATGAAGAATTTATGCGCATTTCAATCAATGAGAGTCTTAAAGAGCTTCAGGACATCGGCTATGAGACAAGCATTGATGTTGAATCAATATTAAACGGAAACTTATTCTGATAAGGAGTTAAAGATTATGGATTTTATGACAGGACTTAAAAGAACCGACTATTGCGGCAATTTCACTGCAAAAGACTGCGGCAGAGAGGTAGTTGTTGCAGGTTGGGTACAGAGACAGAGAGACCTGGGTGCTCTTATCTTCGTTGACCTCAGAGACAGAACAGGTATTGTTCAGCTGGCTTTTGACGACACAACAGAAAGAGAAGTGTTCAACAAGGCTTTCACCGTAAGAAGTGAATTTGTTCTTATGGCAAAGGGTACAGTAAGAGAGCGTTCATCAAAGAATATGGACATTCCCACAGGTGAAATCGAAATTTTCGTAACAGACCTTCGTGTGCTTTCAAAGAGTGAAACACCTCCCTTTGAAATTATTGAAAACTGCCCCACATCAGAGCTTACAAGACTTAAGTACCGCTATCTTGACCTTCGCCGTCCCGACCTTCAGGGCAACATTCTTATGCGTCACAGAATCACAAAGATTACCCGTGACTACTTTGATGAAAACGGCTTCATTGAAATTGAAACTCCCATGCTCATCAAGTCAACTCCCGAAGGCGCAAGAGACTTCCTTGTACCCTCAAGAATTCACAAGGGCAGCTTCTATGCACTTCCTCAGTCACCTCAGCTTTACAAGCAGCTTTCAATGGTTGCAGGCTTTGACAGATATATGCAGATTGCACGTTGCTTCCGTGACGAGGACCTTCGTGCAGACCGTCAGCCTGAATTCACTCAGATTGACCTTGAAATGAGCTTCATTGACAAGGAAGACATCCTTTCACTTATCGAAGGCTTTATGAAGAGAGTATTCAAGGAAGCAATCGGTGTTGAAATTGAAACACCCCTTCCCAGACTCACATATAAAGAAGCTATGGAGCGTTACGGCTCAGACAAGCCCGACACAAGATATGCAATGGAAATCACAGATATCAGCGACATCGTTGCTGACTGCGGCTTCGGTGTATTCAGCGGTGCTGTTGCAAACGGCGGTAAGGTTGCTGCAATAACAGCTAAGAACGCTTTCTCAGTTCTTACAAGAAAAGAAGTTGATAAGCTTACTGAAGAAGCAAGAGGTATTGGTGCAAAGGGCCTTGCGTGGGCAAGAATTGCAGAAGACGGCACAGTTGCTTCATCCTTCGCTAAGTTTATGACAGAAGATGAAATGAACAAAGTTAAGGAAAAATGCGGCGCAGAAAACGGTGACGTAATTCTTATCGTTGCTGACAAGAAGGATCTCACTCTTTCAGTTTTAGGTTCACTCCGTCAGATTGTTGCAAGAAAGCTTGACATTATCCCCGAAGATAAGTACAACCTTCTCTGGGTTGTTGAATTCCCGTTCTTTGACTGGGATGAAGAAGCAGGTCAGTTTGTTGCTATGCACCATCCGTTCACTTCACCTCTTGAAGAATGTATGGATTCACTTGAAAGCGACAAGGCAGGCGTAAGAGCAAATGCTTATGACCTTGTTCTCAACGGTATTGAGCTTGCAAGCGGTTCAATCAGAATCACCAACCCCGACCTTCAGAAGAGAATGTTCAGCCTTCTCGGTCTTTCAGACGAAGAAGCACATCAGAAGTTCGGCTTCCTTACAGATGCATTCAAATACGGTGCACCTCCTCACGGCGGTATCGGCCTCGGTCTTGACAGACTTGTTATGCAGATGCTTAAGCTTGAAACACTCCGTGACTGTATCGCATTCCCCAAGGTACAGAATGCAAGTGAGCCTATGACAGAATGTCCTGCAATTGTTGATGCAGACCAGCTTGAAATGCTCGGTATCCAGTGCAAGACAGAAGAATAAGACGTATAATTTATCCTCTCGCTCCGGTGAGAGGATTTTTTTTGCTTTTTATAATATATTTTTAATAATTTCTTGAGCTTTTTCGGTTGACATAAAAGTCAAAAGGTAGTATCATATTATCTGTATAATAATGTAATTATGTCTTATAATAGATAAATTTTGAATTTGAAGGAGCTCGGCTGAAATGAAAAAAGTTCTGACACTTGTTTTAGCGCTTACTATGTTAATAGCTCTTGCTGTCTGTCCTGTTTCTGCTGTAAATAACTATACTTCTACCTTTATTCCGAAGCTTGATCCGGGTGAAACAAGAAGAGAAACAGAATACAGCTATGCGTGGCTTGATCAGCTTATCGTAAGAGACGATGCTACAAGCGTTGTGCCCACAACTATTATTCCAAGACCCACAGATTATCCCTACAGCCATACTTATGATGAGTTCATTGAAGAGGTTAAGGCATATTCTGACCTCAATGACCTCAATGAGAATACAGTTGCAACAAGCTACGAAGAAATGATGAAGCTCGTTTACTATACTGTAGTAGCTCTCGGTATGACCGATGAATATGATGTAATGGAAGAATTTCTCCGTTCATACGGCATAAGACTTCCCGATGAGCCTGACGGTCAGGATAAAATCAATGTTGCTGTTGTTTATGCAGCTCTCAGATATGATGCAGTTTATGCACTCTACGGAAAAGAGGTTTCAATTCCCAGAGGTGTCGACCTTGACAGCGCAAGCGTAATTATTTTTGCTGCACTTTCAGGTATAATGCTTCCTTCAGGCGTAACAAGCTTTCCCGGTCTTGCAGTTCACACTGTAAAGAACTATGTTAAAGAATTTGAAGACCTTCCTGTAAGCAAAAATCCCGACTCAGCTGAGGTTTTCTATTGGGCAAAGGTAATCACCGCCTCATCAGTTGACCGTGACGATGACGAAATCGGTGACTATGAAATGCCTAAAATGGCATATGACAAGGTTGATCCTTCTGACAAGGAATATGTTGACTACGCATATTATGCAACAATTCTTAACACAGCTTATGATGTGACTCTTGATGCCCAGGCGCTTCAGGCAGCAGTTGAAAGCGGCAACAGCACAGCCGTTCAGAGACTGATTCTTGAAACAATGCTTACAGAAAGAAATGTAAGAACAAGCAGCAGAATGAACACCAAGGAGCTTTTTGATCTTGCGTGCGAAAACGGTTGCTTCAATCTTGAAGAAGAATTCCATTCAGACGTTTTCTTCTATGATATTACAATTGCTCAGGACAGAACAAAGATGTGGTTCACACCCTTCTCAATTGCAGATCAGCTTGACGGCGGCAACTCAAAGGCTGCAACAATGTATCTTAACGGTACTGCTACAGGTCACAACAAGACTGCAAGTGTTGCTCTTGACCCTGCTAAGTCAACAGAGACAATTGTTCTTTCAATTGATTATAATGACGGAATAAGAAATCAGCAGGCTACATACACCTTCAACATTATCAAGGATAAGGCTCTTAACGGTGTGAAAATCGAAAGCGATAAGAGTATGGTTCAGGCATTCCAGTCAATGGCTGATGCGGCTAATCCTTCAGGTAACGAAAAGGTTGACGAAATCCTCGGCGGTGTGGTCGATTATGTTCAGAGTGAGCTTCCTGAGTTCTCAACAACTCCTCAGGGTGATATCCTCACAACCTTCGGCTACGGTGACAGCGGTTATGTTCCTGAAAACGGCACAGCCACCACAGACGGCTATGAATTCGGTTATCTTCAGGACCTTCTTGACGGAAAGTATGCAACTGATGCAGACGGCAACATCCTCACAACAAAGGGTCCCTCATTCGTTGGCGTTGAAGATGAAAAAGATGATTCAATCATCGAAAAGGCAACAACAGTAGTAAAGGAAAATCCTGAAATCGTTGCTGCTCCCACAAGTGTAATTGCTATCGGTGCTCTTGCAGGTTATCTTATGATGAAAAAGCACCGTGACAGCGAAATGCTTGTTCTTCCCGAAGAAAGCGAAGAAGAGGAAGAATAATAATTAAAGAACAGATACCTCTCTCAAAAAAGAGAGGTATTTTTATTTTTGCAGATGCAGAATTGTGCATAAAAAATAATAAAAATACATTAAAATATGCAAGATTATACTTGACTTATTATGCAAATTGTTTTAAAATATATAGGATGATTGTATGATGTGTGGTATTATACACATTTTCAGTCACAAGATAATGTGTTCATTATCATTCGGGTAACATTACTGTAATTCTTTTGATGAAAGCAAAATATTAGTGTTAATTGAACTTGAAGCTAATTTTTAAAAGAAGGAGGTGCTGCTACTTTGGAAATTAAGACGATTATAATTGCTGCAATTTGTGCTGTAGTTTTTGGTGTTATAGGTTTCGTTCTTGGTGAATTACACAGAAAGAAGACTGCCGAAGGACTTATCGGTTCAGCTAATGAAGAGGCTACCCGTATAGTTAATCAGGCTGTTACAGAAGCTGAAACCAAAAAGCGTGAAGCCGTAATTGAAGCAAAGGATGAAATTCATAAACTCAGAAATGAAACTGAACGTGAACTCAGAGAGAGAAGAAATGAAGTTCAACGTCAGGAAAAGAGAATGATCCAGAAAGAGGAAAGTCTTGACAAAAAGACTGAAACTCTTGAGAAAAAAGAAGAACAGCTTGAAGAGAAAATCAAACAGGCTGAAAATCAACTTTCCGAAGCAGAAAGCATCAAAAGAAGTCAGTTAGAAATGCTTGAAAAAATCTCGGGATATACAAAAGAACAGGCTAAGGTTGACCTTCTTGCAACCCTTGAAGAATCTCTTAAGAGAGAAAAGGCTGTCAAGATTATGGAATACGAGCAGAATCTCCGTGAGGAATCAGAAAACCTTGCAAGAGAGGTTATTACAACTGCAATTCAGCGTTGTGCTGCTGACCATGCATCCGAAGCAACTGTTTCTGTTGTAGCTCTTCCCAACGATGAGATGAAGGGCAGAATTATCGGCCGTGAAGGCAGAAACATCAGAACTCTTGAAACAATCACAGGTGTTGACCTTATTATTGATGACACACCTGAAGCTATTACACTTTCAAGTTTTGATCCCGTCCGTAGAGAGGTTGCAAGAATTACTCTTGAAAGACTTATCTCAGACGGCAGAATCCATCCCGCACTTATTGAAAAAATTCACGAAAAGGCAAAGCGTGAAGTTGAACAGACCTGCAAGCAGGCTGGTGAAAGAGCAGTTATTGATGCCGGCGTAAACGGTGTTCATAACGAGCTTGTAAAGCTTCTCGGTCGCCTTAAGTACCGTACCAGCTACGGTCAGAACGTGCTTAACCACTCACTTGAGGTTGCTTATATTGCAGGCCTTATGGCTGAAGAGCTCGGCGTTGATCCCAAGCTTGCAAGAAGAGCAGGTCTTCTCCACGATATCGGTAAGGCAGTTGACCATCAGCAGGAAGGCTCACACATTGAGCTTGGTGTTGAGTACGCTAAAAAGTATAAGGAAAACGAAACCGTTATCAATGCAATTCATGCACACCACGGTGACGTTGAACCCAAGAGCATTGTTGCTTGTCTTGTTCAGGCTGCTGACGCTATTTCGGCTGCAAGACCCGGTGCAAGAAGAGAAAATCTTCAGAATTACATCAAGCGTCTTGAAGCTCTTGAAAATATTTCAGAATCCTTCAAGGGTGTTGAAAAAGCATTTGCAATTCAGGCAGGTCGTGAAGTTCGAATTCTTGTTAAGCCTGAGGTTGTCAGCGATGATGAAATGACACTCGTTGCCCGCAACATCGTTGAAAAGATTGAGCAGGAGCTTGAATATCCCGGTCAGATTAAGGTTAACCTTATCAGAGAAACAAGAACTGTGGATTACGCAAAATAAAAAACTTAAAGGGACTGAGCTTCAGTCCCTTTTTTTCGGAGTAAATTATGGAAGTTTTGTTTGAAGATAAAAATCTCATTGTTGCAATAAAAGAAAGAGGTCTGCTTTCTGAAGAGCACGAATCAAAGCCTAATATGGTGAGGAGTCTTAAAGAAGTAACAGGCGGAGAAATTTACCCTGTTCACCGTCTGGACAAAGATGTGGGCGGAGTAATGGTCTATGCAAAAACAAAGTCAGCCGCAGCTTCTCTTTCAGCTCAGGCAGGGGACAGAACGATGAAGAAAACTTATCTTGCTATTCTTCACGGAAAGCCTCAGGAAGAAAGCGGAACGCTTGAAGACCTGCTCTTTTTTGACAAGGGCAAAAACAAAAGCTTTGTTGTGAATAAGGAACGCAGAGGAGTGAAAAAGGCACTTCTGAATTACAGAGTGATTTCCCAAAAAGACGGTAACGCTCTCACAGAGATTGAGCTTCTTACAGGCAGAACCCACCAGATAAGAGTTCAGTTTGCATCACGTAAAATGCCTCTTTTCGGTGACAGACGATACGGTGCAAAGGATGAAAGCAGAATCATTGCACTCTGGTCAAAAGAAATTTCATTTCTGCACCCGATAACAAAAGAGAGAATGACCTTCTGTAAACTCAGCGAAGAAGAAATTTTCAATATATGAAAAAGAACTCCTTGTGTTTGTCACAAGGAGTTTTCGCATAGAATTATTATATTTATAAGTAATTACAAAAACTTCAAATATAAATTATGCCTCTTCTTTCATCTTTGCAAAGCATTCGCTACAGAAAACATCTCTGCCTTCTGTGGGCTGGAAAGGAACCTTAGCTTCACCGCCGCAGCTAGCGCAAGTAGCAATGAACATTTCTCTTGCGGGCTTAGCAGCGTTCTTGCGTGCATCACGGCAAGCCTTGCAACGCTGGGGTTCGTTCTGGAAACCTTTTTCAGCATAGAATTCCTGTTCGCCTGCAGTAAAGATGAAGTCTGCGCCGCATTCTTTGCATTTGAGTGTTTTGTCTTCGTACATGATTTTTTACCTCACTTGATTAAATAGATAGCCCTTTTCGGAATTGCACCGATTTGAATCTCACTTGAGTCGGGCAGATTTTAAAAGTTGTTACCCAATTTTTCACGAAGCTTCTTTCTTGCTCTCTGAAGAGCGCTGTCAACAGCTTTCGATGAAAGACTGAGCTTTTCGGCAATATCACCGTATGATATGCCGGTAAGATATAACATAAGCACATCTTTTTCCTGCTTGCTGAGATGCTCATCAATAAGTGATGAAATCAGCTTTGCACCGCTTTCTGAAAGAATAAGGTTTTCAGGGGTGTCGGGATGAGCAGAGGTTTCACTTATCTGTTCAAGAGAAACAAGCAGAGAATCAGGTATACGCTTTGTTGAATTGAGCTTTCTCAGTGCTGAAAGAATCTTGTTGCGGATGCAACGTGAAGCATAGGTGAGAAAGGAGGCACTTCCGTTTTCACGGTAAGAGTAAACCGCAGAAAGAAATCCGATCATACCCTCCTGAGAAAGGTCGGCACATTCCTCACTGTCTGAGGTAAAGGTTGAAGCAATTGCAAATGAAACCTTGCCGTATCTCAGGCTGAGCTCACTTATTGCTTCGGTATCATTATTCTGTGAAAGCATTACAAGTTCTTCGTCGCTGAGAGCAGAATAATTAACCATTTAAGCTTCCTTCCAAAACATATATTAATCCAATGTAACTTATTATGAATATAATAATATAAAAAAATACCATTGTCAATTGAGTTTTTATACAAATTGTACAAGAGGTTTTTGGTGGAATATAACAGAGCCTTTGGCACAAACTAACACAAACTTCAGCGTCAAGTATACAGAATAACCAAAAAGAAAAAAGCATACTGCACTTCGCCGACACCCCATAAGGAAGTATTTCTTTAAAATGTGAACTAATCGCACAATAACGCGTTAAAAACCACCGATATGCGTCAGCATTATCGGTGGTTTTTGCCTTTTCCTGCACAATTATTTCGCATTTTAAAGTGCTTCGCAGTTTCGTAAGAATTGAAAATTTCTTGTATTGAAGCCAAAAATGCAGCAAGGCTGTCGCCTTGCGAGGCTTTTGGCAAAGATACAGGGAATTTTGTTCGAGAAACAAATACTGCCTTATGGGGCGTCGGCGTTCTGCAATATGCTTTTGCTGTTTATCTGATAATTCCGCCGCCTACAACATAATCACCGTCATACATAACAAGTGACTGACCTTTGGCAATTGCTCTTACGGGTTCGTCAAACTCAACAAAAAGAGTATCCTCGTCGGTCTGATGAACGGTTGCCCACTGCTCACGGTGTGCATAGCGGATTTTAGCCTTGACTCTTATGGAAGAATTAATCTTGTCGAAGGGGATAAGGTTTATATTTTTTGCGGTGAGAGTTTTTGTGAAAAGGGTTTCATTGTCAGAAAGAATTACACGGTTATTCTCTACATCTTTTTCACAGACATACATGGGCGCAGGAAGTGCAAGTCCGAGCCCTTTTCTCTGACCTACGGTGTAACGGATGATGCCCTTGTGCTGACCGAGAATTTTTCCTTCTCTTGTTACGAAATCACCGCAAGGATAAGTTTTGCCCGTACGTTTTTCAATGAAAGCTGCATAATCACCGTCAGGCACAAAGCAGATGTCCTGACTGTCTTTTCTGTTAGCATTTATAAAGCCGAGATTTTCTGCAATTTCTCTTATCTCGCTTTTGCACAGATTTCCTAAGGGGAAAACTGAATGTGAAAGCTGATGCTGATTGAGAACATAAAGCACATAACTCTGATCCTTGGAGATATCTGCACCCTTTCTGAGGAGGTATCTGCCGTTTGCATCCTTTTCGATTATTGCATAATGTCCTGTTGCAATATTGTCATAGCCGTTTTCTTCAGCCTTTTTCAGCATAAGGTCGAATTTCATATGCTTGTTGCAGCATACACAGGGATTTGGTGTTTCGCCTTTTTCATAGGATGCGAGAAAGTCTGCAATTACACAGTCTGAAAACTCTTTGCGAAGGTCACTTACAAAGAAGGGGACAGAGAGCTTTTCGCACACTGCCTTTGCATCACGGATATCATCTCCCGAATGAAGAAGAGCTTCATCCTCACAGAAAAAACGGCAGTTCATACCTGCAACGTCATATCCTTTTTCTTTTAAAAGATGTGCAGCAACCGTACTGTCAACACCGCCGCTCATACCGATCATAACCTTTTTCAAAAGTTCTCACCTCCGTGATTTACTGGGTAAATTATATATCATTCTGCAGATGATGTCAATGTCAGATAATAGTAAAAGTTACTGCAGATAAATTGCAGTAACCTTTGAGAAATTTAAAATTCAAGTTGTTTTTCAGTAAGCTGCTCTGCGCTTATAAAAGGCAGAATGACGGTGAAATCGGTGTATTCCGTATTGCTTGAAGCTTTTATTGCACCGCCGTGAAGCTCAACAATCTGCTTTGCAATTGCAAGACCGAGACCTGAGCCGCCCGTCTGAGAGCTTCGGGAAGAATCAATACGGTAGAATTTGTCGAAAATCACGTCAAGCTTTTCTGTGGGAATTTCATCACACTGATTGCGGAACTTGATGATAACCCTGCCGTTTCTTATTCTGGCACCCACGATTATGTCTGAGTTTTCATAGGAGTAATTCACCGCATTTTTGAGAAGGTTGTCAACTACTCGTGCAAGCTTGTCAGAGTCTGCATACATAAGAATTTTTTCAGGCATATCGACGGTGATTGTGAGATTTTTTTCTGATAGCATGGGATAAAATTCATCTGCAATCTGATCCATCATCATATTAAGATCAATGCGGTTTTTCTGAAGCTGAACGGTGCTCATATTAAACCGTGTGATTTCAAAGAATTCAGTTATGAGCTGCTCAAGACGGTATGCCTTATCAAGGGCAATGCCTGTGAATTTTGCACGTTGGCTCTGGCTGAGCTCAGGACATTCCTCAAGAAGGGTGAGATAACCGATTACACTTGTAAGCGGTGTTTTCAGGTCGTGGGCAAGATACATAACAAGGTCGTTTTTCTTGTTTTCAAGCTGAGAAGCAAGGTGCTTGCTTTCTACAATTTCAAGCTGAATATCCTTAAGCTTCAGCTCAACCTCAGAATAGCTTTTTGAAAAAGAAGCAATTTCATCTCTGTCGCTGAGAAAAGCGTTAAGACTTCTGTAGGTCTTGTTGAAATTAATAAGAGTTGTAACCGAAAACAGAAAGCAGTTCAGAACAAAAACAATGAAAAAGGCTGTAAGTATCAGAATATATCCGTGTGAGGATATGATTTCTGCAATTTCTGTATTGGTCTTACCGGCAACAAAGTTGAAAAAAATGTTATAGGTTTCAGCACTCTGACTGAAATAAAGATGTCCGATTATGTAAAAGACAATAATAATCCCCAGCCATATAAGGTTATATCTGAGAAAGTCACCGACAATCTTGCCTGCAATACTTTTATAGGTTTTCTTTGTTCTCAGTTTTTTCTTCTGTGCAATCTTCTGCACCTTCTTTTTATTTTTCAATTTTATATCCAACTCCCCAGACGGTTTTGATGAACTTGGGTTCTCTTGAACGCTCGTGCATTTTTTCTCTTATACGTCTTATATGTACCATAACCGTGTTGTTGCTGTCAAGATATTCTTCACCCCACACCCTTTCAAACACCTCTTTGGTGGAAACTACCTTTCCTGCGTTTTCGCAAAGCAGAAGTACAATTCCGAACTCAATTGGTGTAAGGTTGAGATTTTCTCCGTAAAGTGTGCAGATGTGAGTATTTCTGTTGATTTCAAGTCCGCCTGGAATTTCAATGATGTCGGCACGGTCTGTTTCGTTATACTGTCGGTATCTTCTCAGCTGAGCCTTTACTCTTGCAATAAGCTCAAGGGGGTTGAAGGGCTTTGTAACATAGTCGTCAGCGCCGAGACTCAGACCTGAAATTCTGTCAGAGAAGCCTGTTTTTGCCGTGAGCATAATTACGGGATAGGTTTTGCTGCGGCGGATTTTTGCACAAAGTGAAAAGCCGTCAATGTCGGGCAGCATAACATCAAGCACCGCAAGGTCAAAATCTTCTTTTTCTATATAAGCGGAGGCTTCACTTCCGCTATATGCTTTTGTAACGGAAAAGCCTTCATTTTTAAGATAAACTTCAACGAGGTCGGCAATTTCTTTTTCGTCGTCTACAATAAGAATATTCATTAATTTTTCACCTCATCTTAAGTATACCACAAAGGAAAGTGTATTTAAAGGTGTCAAATCTTAAGATTATCTTAAGTTATCTGCGTGAAAAATATTAATAAATCTTATAAAGTCTTTATTTTTTTATATTTTTGTATTATTATTAACCTGAGAGAATTTAACAATCGGAAAACAAAATATAAGGATGGTATTGATATGGGAAAAATACTTATTGTGGATGATGATTTTTCTATTGCGCAGCTTCTTTCAGACGCACTTGAGGATGAAGGCTTTGAAACTGTTGTAAAAACCGATTCCAAAGAGGCGTATGATTACATTCTTAGTGACGGAGAAACACTTTCTCTTATTACTCTTGACATTATGATGCCTGAGCTTTCAGGTGTTGACCTTTGCCGTTTTATCAGAGGCAGAGTTAAGTGTCCCATTATTTTTATCTCTGCAAAAGGCAAGTCTGTTGATGCAATGATAGGACTTGAAGCGGGTGCAGATGATTACATTGCAAAGCCTTTTGTTGTTGAAGAGCTTGTGGCAAGAGTGAAGGCTCATCTCAGAAGAGAAGAAAGACACAATGAAAAGGCTGAAGAAGGCGTTATAAAAGTTGGCGATATTGAGCTTCACACAGGGTCATTTGAAGTTTACAAGCACGGTGAAATTGTTTATTTTTCAACAAGAGAATTCCAGCTTCTTCAATATCTTATGGAGAACGCAGGAAAGGTGCTTACAAGAGAGCAGATTTTCGGCCATGTGTGGGATACTGAATTCGGTGATATAGGTACAGTAGCCGTAAATATCAAGAGCATCAGAGACAAAATCGACCCCAATAATGAATACATCAAAACCGTATGGGGTGTAGGATATAAATTTGTGAAGGTAATAAGATGATAGTCCGTAACAGAAGAATCAATTTCATTATAATTATAGTAATGGTTATTCTCAATGTCAGCTTTGCTTATTTTTATAACTCAGCAGTAAGTAAGGCCTTCGTTGAGGCTGCAAACAACGATTATGCAATCCTGCAGCAGCAGAACGCACTGCTTGTTGAAGAGCTGAAAAAAGAGACTGACATTTCCGGGTGGGATACTATTATTGAGCCTTATGAAGAATATATTGTTATCTATGACAAGACAAATCAGGTTGTTGCAAAAACTGATAACGGTGTTCTTTCAGCTCTTGACGTTAAGGTGAGAACTCCTTTTGAATTCAAGGGTGAGGCATATCTTCTCAGAACCTCGGTTTATTTTCTGAGAGACTATGAAAACAGCTCAAGGGTTATGACAAAATTTATCGTTGTTGAGCTTCTGATTATTTTTACTGCTCTGTTTATACTTATAATGATTATCTACAGCTTTATGTTAAGACCCTTCCGTGTGGTATATAAGGCAATTGAAGAGTATGACAGAAGCGGTAAGCTGATGGAAATAAAACTCAAGGGCTTTGCAGGCAGAGTTTACAGACGCTTTGCTGCTATGGCGAAAAATGTAGAGAGTCAGCAG
The DNA here is from genome assembly GCA_045645885.1 of Acutalibacteraceae bacterium. GTDB lineage: Bacteria > Bacillota > Clostridia > Oscillospirales > Acutalibacteraceae > UBA6857. The sequence goes on from JAZRJR010000066.1 coordinate 35,418, forward strand.
CAGAACGAAAGAAGAATTATTGCCTCAATTTCTCACGATATAAAAACTCCGCTCACATCCATAATGGGTTATAGTGAGCAGCTTAAAAAAGATAACCTTTCTTCTGAAAGAAGAGAAAAATATATTGATACGGTTTACGATAAGGCTGTGGATATCCGTGAGCTTGTTGATGAGTTTGACGAATACCTCGGCTTTAACCTGCCCTATGAAATGAAAAAAGAGAAGCTTACGGTCGGCGAAATTGCAAAATGTATCTACAGTGATTACTATGATGATTTTTCTCTTGCGGGAATAAGCTTTGAAATCAGAAAAAATGCAGACGATGAAGCTTTTATTATTGCTGACGTCAAAAAGCTTAAGAGGGTCTGCAGCAATATATTGACTAACAGCGTAAAGCACTTCAAAGACGAGAACAAGAAGATTGTTGTTGAAATTATGAAGTTTGATGAAGTGATTGCTTTCAGATTCAGTGATAACGGCAAGGGTGTGCCTGAGGATAAGCTTGAGCTTATTTTCGAACCGCTCTATACATCTGATGAGGGCAGAAAGGTTGCAGGTCTCGGACTTTCAATCTGCCGTGAAATCACAGAAGCACATGACGGCAGAATTTATGCAGAAAAATCAGAGATGGGCGGGCTTGCAGTAACAGTTGAGCTGCCCGCAGGGGATGAGCAATATGACACTTAAAAAAAATGACGATATCCGTCTTGAAATCACTACCCTTACAAATCAGGGCAGCGGTCTCGGCAGATATAACGAGGAGGTAGTTTTTGTTGACGGTGCCGTACCCGGCGATGTGCTGGATGTACATATTATAAAGGTCAGCAAAAACTATGCTATCGGTAAAATAAATAAGATTATAAAGCCTTCAGAAGACAGAATTCTCAGCGACTGTGATGTAAGCAGCCGTTGCGGCGGTTGTGCATACAGACATATGTCTTATGAGGCTGAGCTTCTGGAAAAGAAAAAGTATGTCGGTGACGTGCTTCAAAGAATCGGCGGTGTAGCTGTAAAGCCTGAAGAAATTCTTCACATCGAAAATCAGAACGGCTACAGAAACAAGGCTCTTATACCTGTAGGACTTGATGAAAAGGGTAATGTGGTAACAGGCTTTTATTCAAGAAAAACTCACCGCATAATTGACTGTGACGACTGCAGACTGCAGATGGAGGAGTTTTCTCCCATCATAAAAGCAGTAAAGAGATATATTCTCGAAAATCCTGTTACAATTTACGATGAAAAAACACATAAGGGACTTATCCGTCACATCTATTTAAGACGTGCAAGAAGCACAGGGGAGATTATGGTCTGCCTTGTGGTGAACGGTGACAATATTCCCCAAAAGCAGAGTCTTATTGATAAGCTCACCGAAACAGACAGCAACATAAAATCAATTGTGCTCAATGTGAACCGTGAAAAGACCAATGTGGTTCTGGGAAGCAGAACCATAACTCTTTGGGGCAGCGACACAATTGAGGATATCCTCTGCGGTCTGAGATTCAGAATTTCACCCCTTTCTTTCTATCAGGTAAATCCTGAAGGCACAGAGCTTCTTTATAAAAGAGCCAAGGATTATGCAGAGCTTGAAGACGGTGATGTGCTTCTCGATATGTATTGCGGTGCAGGAACAATCGGTCTTTCAATGGCTGACAAGGCAAAAGAAATAATCGGTGTGGAGATTATTCCTGAAGCTACCGAAAATGCAAAGGAAAACGCTGAGCTTAACTCAATAGAAAACACCCGCTTTATCTGTGATGATGCTTCAGGTGCGGCAAAAACACTTCTCAATGAGGGAATAAAGCCTCGTGTAGTTGTGCTTGACCCGCCGAGAAAAGGCTGTTCAAAGGATGTTATCGATGCGGTTGCAAAAATGAATCCCCAGAGAATTGTTTATGTTTCCTGCGATGCGGCTTCTTTGGCAAGAGACTGCGCTCTTTTCCGTGAGGTGGGCTATGAGGTGCAGAAGGTGACTGCCGTAGATATGTTCCCACGAACAATTCATGTAGAATCTGTTGTTCAGTTAATAAAAGCATAATATAAAAAGGAGAAAAATATGGAATTAGTTTCAAAAGTAAAGCAGGCTTTTGCTACCAAAGAGGGTTGGTCAACAGAGCCGGGTGAAAGATTCAGCTACTACACTTACTTTGCAGGACAGAATATGATTTACACACTTTTCAATGTGTGCCTTACAACCTATCTTCTGTTCCTTGGCATCGACCCTATCAAATCAGGCGTGGTTATGCTCATCGTAAAGGTGTGGGATGCCGTAAATGACACAATGTTCGGTATGATATTTGATACTATCAAGTTTAAAAGCGGAAAAAAATATCTGCCGTGGCTTAAGGTTTCAACAATTCTTATTCCCATTGCAACCATACTGACCTTTGTTATTCCCCAATCTTCAACTCAGACAGTAAAGCTCGCTTGGTTTGCAATTGCTTACATACTGTGGGATACTGCTTACACTCTCTGCGATGTGCCAATTTTCGGAATTCTTACATCAATGAGCCAGAGTGTTGACGAGAGAAATTCAATTCAGTCATATAAGAGTATTGCAACCTATGCAGGTGTCGGTGTTACATCAACTCTGACAACGGTACTCATCAGCGAAAAGGTTGGTCTTAATTACGGCTGGATTACAGTAATTATCTGTGTAATGGCGTTTGCTCTTATGATGCCTGCGTCATATAAGCTCAAAGAGCGATTCCACGCCGAGGCAGAAGAAAGCTTCACAATCAGAAGAATGTTCTCATACCTCTTCCAGAACAAATATCTGCTCATCTATTATGTAGGTATTTTCTTCTATTCAGCGCTTAATATCGGTAATGCGTTCACTCTTTATGTTTCATATTATCTCTTCAACAGTGCACTTTTCTCACTTGTTGTCGGTGCAATAGGTACTGTGCCTCAGCTTCTTATCGCACTTCTTCTTCCGAAGCTTATCAGAAAATATGACAAGATGAAGGTTAATCAGATCTGTCTTCTTGCTTATGTAATTCTCAGTGTTATCACCTGGGCGGTAGGCTACGGCAACGTGGTGGTTTATATTATTCTCTTCACTATCCGTTCCGTACCTCTTGCAGTTGTTGCCCTTGAAATGTTTATGTTCACTCCTGACTGTGCAGAATACGGCAGATTCAAAAGCGGCACAGAGGCAAAGGGTATTACATTTGCAGTGCAGACCTTTATGGCAAAGCTTACAGGTTCAATTTCAGGTGCCCTCGGTCTGTTCGTTCTCGGCCTTAAATCAGTAGGCTGGAAGGTTGTTGAAGTGGGTTCATTCCAGGAGCTTCAGGAAAGCGGTGTAACTCAGACACCTCACGCTCTCAATATGCTCTGGCTTATCTTTATGCTCATTCCTGCAATCGGCGGTCTTCTTGCTTTTATCACATGGCTGTTCTATGACCTTAAGGACAAGGATGTTCAGGTTATGATTGAATGTAACACAGGCAAAATCACAAGAGAAGAAGCTATGAGCAGACTTTCGAAGAAATATGATCTGGAAAAATAAATAAACTTACCCTGACAGATACGATGTCTGTCAGGGTTTGCAATAAGACGCAAAAAAATCAGCAGTCATAAACTGCTGATTTTTTTATGTAAGTTAATTATTTGCCGATGTTGCCGAGAGCGCCAACAAGCTTACCGCCAAGATCCTTAACTGTGCCGAGAACTGCTGAGAAGTCGATCTTAGCAAGAAGATCCTTTACAGTTGCGATGATCTTTGCAAGAGGAATGTTGAAGTACTTAGCCTTACAAGCTTCGATGTGTGCATCGTAGTCAGCGTTTGAAGCGAATGTGTTGCCACAGTAGTCACAGCCTTTGTTAGCATGACGGCAAACATATTCGTGGTCAGCAAGGAGAGCTGATGTTTCGAAGCCCTGTGCACAGTAAGCACACTTGCCGCAATCGTTTGCTTTGATGTGTTCCTGTAAAGCTGCAGCGCTGCTTGATGTACCGCCACAGTTGTCACATACATAGCCATAATCCATAGCTGCGAATGAAACTGTAGCCATTGAGAAGATGCAGATAACTGCAAGAGCGAGTGCTAAAAACTTTTTCATTTTGATTTTTCCTTTCTGTTTTTTGTTTTTCATTGTTACGGAACATCCGTATTCAACTTCAATATGATAACATTTTTGGTATAAGTTGTCAATACCTTGTATAATTTTAAGCAAAAATAAACATAATTTCAATATATCTTGTGCTAAGTTGTAAAATTAAAATTTATAAAAAAGAAACATAAACATAAAAAAGTATGATATAATGTAAAATAGGAAATTTTGGGTATAAAGGAGATAGGTGGATGACAGTTTTTAAGAAAGCAGTTTCTTTGATTCTTGTATTCATATTAAGTGTCAGCATAGCTGTTCCTGTTTCAGCAAAGCAGAAAAAGCTTCCTGAAAATCCGGGTGAATATACAGAAATGCTTCTTGACGAAGGCTATGCGGCTTTGTCGGCTGATATAGTTGTTGATGTGCTTCAGCAGATCAGCAGGGTGATGTCTCTTTTCACCTTCGGCAAAAAAGAGGTGGGAGCCTTAGATGTAAAATTTGACCGCTTCAGCTCTGATGTGTTCCTTTACATTCTTGAGGAAAGCGGATTTGATGTTCAGAAAATTCTTGAGAATATTCCCGATATTTTTGTTCCTGCCGATATTGCTATGGAAGCGCTGAAAATTGACACAACCGCTTTCAGAGAAGAGATGTACCGCAGAAGAGATGAGAGCAACAATAAGGGTGACGGAACAACGGCACTTATCTATCATATTCTCGGTGCATATTTCGGTGTTATAAAAGAGTGTTATGTTTTTGCCGAAGAAACAGAGACCAAGGATATCTATGAGCTTTTTGTAAAATTCATTTATAAAGACGGAACAAGCGAAACCGTAGCTCCCGGAATTATTATAAATGTAAAAACAGGTGAGTGTACCAACAAGGATGACAGCGGTATGCTCGGCATCGGATTTAATTTCTCACTTTCAGAAATGGTTCTTTATGCAACCGTAAACTGCTGGATGAGAGAGGTCGGCTTCTGTCTGCTTTATGATGTTGTTGCACAGATGATGCCTGTGGTTTACAAGTACGACACAAGAAGAATTGATTTTGAATATAATGATCTACAGTGGAGAATCCAGTTCTGGAAGGGAAATTATTTTGTTGCCAACGGCGGTGAGGTGGGCCTTTACTACAGAACACCACAGAAGTACGGTTCCTTCTATAAATGTGCCGATGATGAAAAAATGCTTCCTATGGCGCTGAAAATCAGCTGTGGAGAAAAGGTTCTTCTGAACAAAACTCTGCAGGATCATTGGTGGATAAACGGCTTCAATATGAGCGGAAAAATGTATCCGCCTGAAGCTCTCACTCTTGAATACAGGGTGATTATGCCCGATGAGGAAATGCGTGATGCTTTCTGCGAGGCACTGGATAACTGCCGTCAAAAAGATCTGAGTTACACCGTTGACGGACTTGAAGTCATGGTATTGTGGTAAAAATACAGACCTTCCGATATGATTCGGAAGGTCTTTTTATATCATGATGAATTATACTATCAAGTGCAACAGTTTAATAAAATAAAGCAACCCATATAAATCCATGATATAATGTAATTACCACAAAACAAAAATCAAGGAGGATTTATATGAGTTACACACATCTTAC
>JAZRJR010000067.1:0-14184 GCA_045645885.1 Acutalibacteraceae bacterium
TTTCAACATAAACGCTGTTGCTTGCCTCAAGGTCAGACATTTCACTTTTAAATGTATCGCTTCTGTAGTCAAGCTCTGACATTTTGTCGGCAACTGTAACAAGGGAATTCTTTGCAGCAAAAAGAAAAATGTCGTCCATTATCTCAAACTGAAGTTGTGTGAACAGCAACAGGAAGATAAGAGTGAGCAAAAGGTTAAAAAGTGAGAAGCGCCTTCTGAGTACGCTTTGTTTTTTTCGTTTTTTCATCAGCTTTCCTCAATCTTATAGCCTACACCGTAAACTGTTTTAAGGTGCTTGTTGCCCCAGTCACCGAGCTTTGTTCTGAGTCTTGCAACGTGTGAGTCAACCGTTCTGATATCACCTGTGAAGTCGTAGCCCCAGATGCCGTCAAGAAGCTGCTCTCTGCTGAAAACTCTGCCTGAATCCTGAAGAAGCATCTTGAGGATGTTATATTCCTTGAGAGTGAGCTCAACCTCTTTTCCTTCAAGGCGCACCTCGTGAGCTTCATCGTTGAAAATGAGGTCGTTGAATTCACGCTCAGCAATCTGTGATGAAGAAGATGCTCGTCTTAAAAGTGCCTCCACACGCTTAACGAGAATAATGGGACTGAAGGGCTTTGTGACATAGTCGTCAGCACCTGATTCATAACCGGTAAGCTCGTCAAATTCCTCACTTCTTGCAGAAAGAATAATAACGGGAACATTTGAGGTTTCTCTGATTTTTCTGCAAAGCTCCCAGCCGTTAAGACCGGGCATCATAATGTCAAGAATAATAAGGTCTATTATTTTTTTGTTGTCTTCAAAAATCCTGAATGCCGAATCACCGTCTTCAGCTTCCATAATGCTGTAGTCGGCTCTTTTAAGAAAGTCACCCACAAGCTTGCGGATTCTTTCTTCATCGTCAGCAATAAGAATTGTCTTCATAGCTTTTCCGCCTTTCATTTTATTCCGTTTATATCATAGCACAAAAGGGGGAGCTATACAATTCCCTTTTGTACATAATTTGTTAAAAATTAAAAAATATTACAAAGTTTTGGCATATTATGAAATTGCTTTGATGAAAATTTAATTAATAATTTTTCCTTGACAGAGCAACTCAGTTGGTATAGAATTAAAGATGTATAATTGTGTCAGTCTTCACTGACGATTAAAGGAGAAAAATTATGATTACAGTAAGTCAGAATAACGTGTTTCATCTTTCAACCGAAAAGACAAGCTATCTGTTCAGAGTAATGAAATCAGGTCATCTGGAAGCTCTTTATTACGGAAGAAAAATCAGAAACAACACTTCATTTGAATATCTTTACGATAAGCATGTCAGAGGCTTTGCCAACAGCGTTGCCTACACTCAGGACGATACCTCACTGTCACTTGACCATATTGCCCTTGAATTCTCTGCTTTCGGTAAGGGTGACTACAGAATGCCTATGGTGCAGCTGATGCACGAGGACGGCAATTTCACAACAGATTTCAAATATAAATCATACGGTATCACAAAGCTGAAGCCTCAGCTGAGAGGTCTTCCCTCAAGCTACGGTGAAAGCGAAACCCTTACAGTTGTTCTTGAAGACAAGGCTCTCGGTGCAGAGATTCATCTTCTTTACACCGTTTTTGAAGAGTGCAATGTAATCACAAGAAGCACCCGTATTATCAACACAGGCAAGAAATCCTTCAGAATCAAGTCTGTTATGAGTATGCAGCTTGATATGCCTATGGATGATTATGTGATGCTTACCTTTGACGGTGCGTGGACAAGAGAAAGATATAAGAACGAGCATATTATCAATTCAGGTAAGGTTGAGGTAGGCTCAATCACAGGTGAGTCATCAAACAGACATAACCCCTTCTTTGCTGTGCGCCATAAGGAATGTACACAGAACAAGGGTGATGTTTACGGCTTCAATCTTGTTTATTCAGGTAACCACGTTGCAAGAACAGAGGTTTCAACTCACTCAATTCTCCGAATCCAGAACGGTATCAATCCCTTTGAATTTGACTGGAAGCTTAAAGAAGGTGAAATCTTTGATTCACCTGAAAGTGTAATGACCTTCAGCAATGACGGTCTTAACGGTATGAGTCAGAATATGCATACCTTTGTCAAAGAGCATATTGTAAGAGGTGTGTGGAAGTATAAGGAAAGACCCATTCTTGTAAATAACTGGGAAGCAACCTTCTTCAACTTCAATGAAAAGAAAATTCTTGAAATTGCAAAGGCAACCAAGGATTTAGGTGCTGAAATGTTCGTTCTTGACGACGGCTGGTTCGGCAAGAGAAACAACGACAAGGCAGGTCTCGGTGACTGGAATGTAAATATCAAAAAGCTGCCCAGCGGTATCGGCGGACTTGCAAAAAAGATAAACGATATGGGTATCAGGTTCGGTCTGTGGGTTGAGCCTGAAATGGTGAATCCTGATTCAGACCTCTACAGAGAGCATCCCGAATGGGCAATCACAACTGATATCTACAGACCCTCTGAGGGCAGAAATCAGCTTGTGCTTGACCTTACAAATCCTGAAGTTGTTGATTTCATCATAAACACAATGACTGATGTTTTCTCAAGCGGTAATATTGAATATATTAAATGGGACAACAACCGCCATATGTCTGACGTGTTCTCAAGAAGAAAGGACGCAAGAAGCGGTGAATTCTTCCACAGATATATGATGGGTCTTTATGAAATCTGGGGTGCACTCACAGAAAAATTCCCGAACATTCTCTTTGAGGCTTGTTCAAGCGGCGGTAACCGCTTTGACCTCGGCACCTTCTGCTATATGCCTCAGTGCTGGACAAGTGACAACACAGACCCGCTTGACAGACTTTATATTCAGAGCGGTACATCCTACGGCTATCCTCAGTCAGTTATGACAATGCATGTCGCAGCAGCCGTTAGCCTTAATGACTTCCGTTTCTCAAGTGTTGAACAGCGCTTCAATGTTGCTTCCTTCGGTCTTTTAGGCTATGAGCTTGATGTAACTCAGCTTTCACGCTTTGACAGAGCAGCCGTGAAAAAGCAGATTGAATATTATAAAGAGCACAGAAAGCTTCTTCAGTACGGTGAATTCACAAGAATAGGTGACGTATTCACAGATAACATTATGAAGTGGCAGATTACATCAAAGGATAAGAGCGAAGCAATGCTCGGCTACTTTATTGACCGTGTAATTCCTAACCCTGCAAACGAGGTTATCAGGTTTGATGCCCTTGATGAAAACAAGGATTATCACCTTACTATCCGTCCTCAGGTTATCAATGTAAAAATGGTAGGGGAGATAATCAATCAGCCCCTTCCCAAAAAGCTTGATATGGACGACGGAAAGCTCTATGAATTCCTTTGCAACACCATCAAGCTCAGAAGCGAAAAAGAAGATTTTGTTGCAGGCGGCGATTCTCTGATGTATTCAGGCTTCAGACCTCAGCAGAGAGGCTTCAGTCTTTCAAATTCAAGAATGCTCTTCGATAACGATTCAAGAATGTATTACGTAAAAGCTGAATAATTTTTAGAAGGGTGAAAAATAATGATTAACCACGAAATAGTTGAAGTGTGCAGATGCTTTAACATAAAGGGTGAAGCCATCCAACACAAGGTAGTTACAGGCGGTCATATCAATTCCACCAATCTTGTTTCATTTAATGAAAACGGTGAAATCAAAAAATATCTTGTTCAGGGAATCAATACTCATGTTTTCAGAAGCCCTGACAATCTTATGGATAACATCGTAAGTGTAACTCAGTATCTCAAAAACAAAATTTCTGAAGCAGGGGGTAACCCTGACAGAGAAACACTTACCTTCATTCCCGCCAAAGACGGCAGATACTACTATTATTACAACGGCAAGTGCTGGAGAATTTACACCTATGTTGACAAGGCTTACACCGTAAATCTTATAGAAAACGGCACAGTTTTTGAAAATGCAGGCAGAAGCTTCGGTATGTTCCAGAGACACCTCAGCGATTATCCTATGAAGAATCTTCACGAAACAATCAAGGATTTTCACAACACACCAAAGCGTCTTGAAGCTCTCAGAAATTCCGTTGAAGCCGATGTAAAGGGCAGAGCAGCTTCAGTTGAAGCAGAGATAAAATTTGCCTTTGACCGTACCGAGGATGCAAAATATGTCCTTGACCTTCATAAGAAGGGACTTATTCCTCTTCGTGTTACACATAACGACACAAAGCTCAACAACATTCTTTTCGATGAGGATACCAATGAGGGCATCTGTGTAATTGACCTTGACACAATTATGCCGGGACTTTCACTTTATGACTTCGGTGATGCAATCCGTTTCGGTGGAAACACAACCTATGAGGATGATGAAAATCTCGACAATGTAAAAATTTCTGTTGAGCTTTTTGAAAGCTTTGCAAGAGGCTTCCTTTCTGCCTGTGCAAAGGCGCTCACAAGAACAGAGGTTGAATGTCTTGCCTTTTCAGCAAAGCTGATGACCTTCGAGTGCGGTGTGCGTTTCCTTACAGACTATCTTGACGGTGACGTTTACTTCAAAACAAAGTATCCCGAACACAATCTTGTAAGAGCAAGAAACCAGTTCAGACTTGTTGAGGAGATTGAAAAGCATCTTCCCGAAATGAACGAAATCGTTGAAAAGCTTTATTTTGAATATGTAAGATAATTTAAAGAAGACAGAGGATTAGCCCTCTGTCTTCTTTTAGAGTTAAGAGTTGAGAGTTAAGAGTTGAGATGAGGGGAGCTTTGCTCCGATTATATACGTGTCAGTTACTACTGAGTCTTTATATTCATACCGCCGAAGCAGAGATATGAAGGTGTGACCGCATCTCAACTCTAAAAACTATAAGAGGCAGCCACCTTGTAAGTGACCGCCTCAACACTTCCATTATACTACAGCTCACATACTTTTTCAATAGGTATTTGCGAAATAAAGTTGGAGATTATCAACAAAATTTTACATAAAACTATATATTTTTTATCTAAAGTGTGCTATAATAACAGTAACAAAAGGAGATATCCTTTTGAATCACCCCTTACGAAAGAAAGGAGCTGACGATATGAAAATTACAGTTATCGGCAGAAAATGCACACCAAGAGATTCTTTTAAAGAGAGAGCAGAAAAAAGACTTAAGAAGGTCGAAAAGTTCTTCGGTGACGATGCAGAAGCAAAAATCACCGCAACCGTTGAGAAGAACGAACAGATTGTGGAAGTTACAATTGTTCACGACGGCATCTTTTTCCGTTCTCAGGAAAGAGCGGTTAATATGAACGATGCTCTTGACAGGTGCGCCGATTCAATTGTGCGTCAAATCCGCAAGAACAAAACAAAGGTTGAAAAGAAGCTGAAGAAGGGTGCCTTTGAAACCTTTGAAGCAGTTGAAAGCTTTGAGCCCGAAGACAGCTATGACGTTGTCCGCTCAAAGAACATCAACCTTAAGCCTCAGAGCGTGGACGAAGCAATTCTGCAGATGAATCTCCTTGACCATCAGTTTTATGTGTTCCTTGATTCATCAACTGATAAGGTCAGCGTAGTTTATGCAAGAAAAGACGGTGGTTACGGCTTAATTATCCCTGATACAGATTGATTTATCTTAAAGTTTATGATATAATATGAGCCGCCTTATAAGGGCGGTTCATTTATTGTTTTATTAAAGAGGTTTATTATGAAAATAAATTTTGTAATTCCCTGTCTGCTCGGTCTTGAAAAGCTTATTGCTGACGAAATGAAAGACCTTGGTGCAGAAAACGTTGTTTCCGAAAACGGCAGAGTGCTTTTCTCAGGTGACGAATATCTTCTTGCAAGAGCAAACATCTGCTCAAGATATGCAGAAAGAATTCAGATTCTTGTGGGTTCTTTTGATGCTCTTTCCTTTGAGGATCTTTTCCAGGGCACAAAAGCTCTCCCTTGGGAAGAGTGGATCGGAGCTTACGATGCTTTCCCCGTAAAGGGTTATTCACTCAACTCAGCTCTTTTCAGTGTAAGCGACTGTCAGTCCATTATCAAAAAGGCTGTTGTTGAAAGACTTAAGAGTAAGTATAATATCAGCTGGTTTGAGGAAACAGGTCCTATTCATCAGATTCAGTTTTCAATTATGAAGAACAAGGTCAGCCTTCTTATTGATACCTCAGGCTACGGACTTCACAAGCGTGGATACCGTCTTGAAGCAAACGGTGCACCGATTAAGGAAACACTTGCTGCTTCACTCTGCAACCTTACAAGGCTCAGACCATACCATACTCTTTACGACCCTATGTGCGGTTCAGGTACACTTCTTATTGAAGGCGCTATGATGGTACATAATATCGCACCGGGGCTGAGCCGTCACTTCACCGCTGAAAGATGGGATGTTATTCCCGAAGCAGTATGGAACGAAGAAAGAGAAAGAGCAAAATCTGCCATTATCACCGACAGTAGCTTTGTTGCATACGGCTCAGATATTGACGAAAGAGCTCTTCAGAGTGCAAAGCAGAACGCAATCAGAGCGGGTGTTGACAAATACATCACCTTTGAAAAAGCGGACATCAAAGACTTTAAACCCAGAAGCGAAAAGGGTACAGTTATCTGTAACCCGCCCTACGGTGAAAGACTTCTCGACCTTAAGCAGGCTGAAGATTTATATAAGCTTATGGGTAAGGTGTTCCCACAGCAGAAAGGCTGGGCATATAACGTAATCTGCCCAAGTGAAGACTTTGAAATCTTCTTCGGCAGAAAAGCCGACAAACGCCGCAAGCTCTATAACGGTATGATCAAGTGCCAGTTCTATATGTATTTTAAGTAAGAGTACTGTTTTCGGAACGAGGTGAAATAATATGAAAAATGCAAGACGTTTTTCTCTTATAGCATCCATAATTTTTTGTATTGCTTCAATAGTTTTGGCAGTTGTTATGTATTCAAAAACATCTGTTGACCCTGTTTTGTTTGAATTTGACATACTAATAAAGCTTATCAAATTTTTTGCTGTATTCAGTTTAGCTTTTATAGTTTTGTTTATTTTGAGTTTTGTTGTAAAGGATTCGGTTTTTACTGTAAAAAGAGCATTCTCAGTTTTTGCTGTTTTAATTGTTGCAGGAATAATGGTTGCTTCTATCAGTTGTTATAATACCTACAATTCACAGTTTGAGATATACAGAAATTCAGAAACTCAGAATAATGAACCTGAGATAGAAAAATATTTTCCTTATAAAAATGAAATTGAAGCATTAAATTTAGAAGATACTACGTATCAGATTTGCAAGACCTATTCTGATGATGTAATTGGTATTGGTATTTTCAATACAGCATTTGGTGCTGTCAGTTATGATGTTGAATATTATCAGTTTGATGATTCGCTTCTGACATATAAATTTGCATCAGACCGTGAAATACCAAGTGAAATAAATGATTATTTCCCGTATGTCTACGGCGAATCATTTGAGGAAACTTATAACGGAATTAAATATACTTTATACATTGACGGTTATGATTATGTAGTGGCAATTAAGAGCAACAAATATTGTTATTATGCATACCTTTACAAGAGCGATGTTTTAGGAATAACATCTGAAAGCTTTGTTAAAACTGCTGTTGAACAGTTTAATTTAATTCAGCAGTTAACAGAATTACCAAAGGATAAATTTTAAGACAGAGATAACCCTCTGCCTTTTACTTTTGAAGATATGCCGCAAATGACATTGACAAAGAAAATGCAGTTGATAATACAGAAGTTAAAAAAGCCTTTATCGGAGGTGTAAAAATGCATTTATTTTTAACTATAGAAGCTCAAAATGCTGCTCGCAACGGATTGGCAGATATTTTAAGGGAAGTAACAAAAGAACTGTCTTTTGTTACTGATAAAGATATTGGATTAGAAGATGTTGACAATTATGGGAAGGAATTTAAAAGCATTGCTATCATTCCTTCGTGTGTTGATGACGATTTTTGGAGAGCTTTGGGCTGGAAAGAACGAGTACAAATTTGGAGAAAAAAAGGCGAGGCTGATATACGATTGAGAATGGATTATGATAGATTCATTACTGAAGACGATACCAATAAAAAAATAATGTTTGTTGAAATTATAATTAAATCAATAAGAAGTATCCAGTCACGTTCTAAAGGTGATTTTGATGGGGAAAAGTTAATAGAAGATATTCTTATAGCAACAAAATTAACAGGAAAGATAGACCTTGAGAATATATTTGCTTAATAACTTTGAACTCAATAACCAAAGGCAGAGTAACCCTCTGCCTTTTTACTTTTTTGAAACACACCGTAGGGGCGACCATTGGTCGTCCGTTCCGACAAAAAGAGGTAACAAAGTTTATTTTAACAGTACAGCCTTACCGTTTCGTCAGTTGACAAAGAAAATTATGGTTGATATAATAAGGAAAAGATAACTTTCAGGAGGTGAACTCATGTCAAGAGTTTCATTTGAAAATAAAACTGGTTATAAATTAAAAATTACATATGATGATAAAATTTATGACCTTGAATGTACACAAAGAGTTTTAATTCCCATTTATCCTGATAAGTCAAAAATAATTAAAATTTCAATTAATGAGGATTATTATTTCGATAAAGTGATGTTTACATCTTTTTTCTCTCTAAGAACTACTATTAAAGGTAGAATGTCATGGCTTTGTTACTTTCTGAAGTTTGATATGTTGTTTTACGATAAAGATATAACAACACAGAAAGTTGTGATTAATCAACATATAAGAAGATTTGAATATGAAGTTTTGTTTCCACTATTATCATTAGATGTAAAGATTCCTGTGAAGTATAGTTTTTATGATGAGAAGCAAAAGATTAAATTAAAAATTTTCAATTTGTTAAACCATTTATTTATTGGGTCTTTCTATTTCCTTTTAGGTTGTGCCGGTGTTGTAGCTTTATGTTCGGAACTTGATTCTTTTAATTTGATTTTTGGACTAACAGCAAGTATTGTAGGATTTGGTGTTTTCGTAAAATCAATAAAAAAACGTTATAAACTTAGCAATTTCAACAAGTACTTTGAGGATATTTTGTTATTTGATTCTGTTCCGTGTTTGCCTATCAAAATCCGAAAAAGAACTATTATATTTGATGATGAGGAATAAAAAAACACAGAGAGTGTTATATGCATTGAACCATCAGATTAATAACCCAAAGGCAGAGAAAACCCTCTGCCTTGTTTTTTAGTGTGGAGTGTGGAGAGTGAAGAGTGGAGTTAAGAAACCCTTCCGTCAGACCTATGGTCTGGTGATTGTAACGCTTCGCTCCGATTAAATCCGTTTTAATTTTGTTGAATACCTTAACTAACAGTCCGCCAAAGCAAATAAGCTTAATCGGCGGACTGAATTTTTATTTTCTGAATCTGTAAAGTCGGATATAATCAGCTCTTTACCTTTAACAGATGAGTTGGTTTCGCAGACGAAATCTGACCATTTTATGAAATATAAAGGTGCGACCACAACTCCACTCTCAACTCTTCACTCTCCACACTTTAAAAAATATTGTGCCATGCAAAATCGTCATCCTTTACAATTTCCTGCACCATACTGCGACACTCTGCAATTTTTGCCATAAGGTGCTGTTCATCGTTGATGCCCACATAGTGCTTCAGCATAAGAATATCCTCGTCAAGCTGGTCTGTCAGACGGTGATTTGTTACAAGCGCAAAAAAGAATTCGTTGTCCTCCCAGTAAAGCTCGGTTTCGTCAACGGCTTTCTTTAAATCGGGGTGCTCATTTTCTGCAAGAGTGTAAAGAGCCTCCAGCTTTGAGTCAAGAACGGCAGATTTTTTGTCAATCAGAAATCCGTCAAGAACGCTGACAGCCGTGACGTAAACTATAATCAGAACGATTAGTATAAGCCGCTTCAAGACTTGTCCTCCTCTTTGAGCTTAATATATGTTTTGCCTGTTGAATCGGCAGTCATCATCAGAATATCTTCAACATTTATGTGGTTCTTTCTGAGAATTTTCTGAAGCTTTTCATTTGTCATATTGCACACATCAAACTCACGGTCAATAACCGTACCGTCACAGATTACAAGGCAGGGAATACTGCCCCTGTTTGTAGCCACCTTCATATCCTCCGCAGTTATGGTGCGGTACTGAGGCTTCAGCTCAACGCTTATGGCACCGTTTGTTTCGATGTAGGCATACTGCACCTGACTTATATCGAAAACATCCTTAAGCCTCAGCGCTTCCATAAGGTCGTCAATACTGTAACGGATAAGCTTAATCTGTTTTTCAATGAGCTTTCCGTCTTTGATAATCATAACAGAATTGCCCTGAAGAATCTTTCTGAGAGTACGGCTTTTGATGCTGAGAATTGAAATGAGCACCTCAAACATAACAAGCAGCAAAAGAGAGACAACGGCACTGAGAAGCGGCATTTCCATATTCTGAAGCGGCATTGAAGCAACATCTGAAATGAGTATGGTTATCACAAGCTCCGAGGGCTGAAGCTCACCAATCTGCCTTTTACCCATAAGCCTCACCGAAGCAATTACAATGAAATATATTACTGCACACCTGATAACAAGATTAACCAACTGAATCACCTCAAAGGTGAGTATTGTCTGTTTCAGGTATAAAAAATCTCTCTGTTTCAAATTTCTGAAGCAGAGAGGCTTTTCTTTTTAATAACAACGTGAGCAAGGGGAGTATCCGCAGTCCTTTGCCTCCTGCACCGTCATTTTCGTTTTTGTCTTTTTAAGATAGGAGCAACCGTCTTTGTGATATTTTGTGCCTGAAGATGTCACATAGCAGACTGAACTGTTCTTCACTTTTTCTGAAGGTCTTTCTGAATCAGTATCTTTTTCTGTCGGCTCTTTCGTATGCGGTGAAGCTTCAGTTGTGTTTTCTGTCGTATCGTTTCTGAAGGTCATTGTCTGCTTTTCAGTTGTTGAAGCTTCGCTTTCAGCTTTCTCAATCACAACGGGAGGTGTATTCTCAAGCTGTCTTATTTTTATTGTGTTACTCACACCAACAAAAAGATTTATGCCTGAAATTATAATGAGAACGCACAGTAAAATGCTTATAAGTCTGCTGTTTTTCATAATAATCTCCTTTTAAAATACAAGCTGAACAAGAAGCATATAGCAGATTGTACCGCCTGAAATTGAAATTATCATCTGCTTTTTCCAAAGGTGCAGAAGTGCCGTTACAACAATTGCAATAAGCTCAGGTATACCGTGACTGCCCGAAAGAATACTCACATCCTTGAGAGCATAAACAATCAGAAGACCGAAAACTGCACCGGGAAGATACTTTCCGAGATACTGTATAAACTTTGGTGTAGGCTTGTTTTCAGGGAAGGCAACAAAGGGAAGAAAACGCATAATTACCGTTGCAGCAAAGATGATGAGAATGGTAATGTTTTTTTCATTGAAGCTCATTTTTGTTACCTTCCTTTCTCTGAAGATAACCCTTTGAAACAGCAAGGGCAATGAGAATTGCAATCATTGAAGGGATAATGAAATTGTCCCTTCCGAAAATCATAAGGCAGATTGCAGAAAGAAAAAGTCCCGAAATGCTGCTGAAGTGGTTCTTGTCCTTTTGCCATTGTCCGAGGAAAATTACAACAAACATAGCGGTCATAACAAATTCAATACCCTCTGTGTTGAAGGTGATAAGTGTGCCGAAAACTGCACCGACAGTTGAGCCGATAATCCAATAAATATGGTCAAAAAGGGTAACAAAGAACATAAACCAACCTCTGTCAACATCCTTCGGCGGTTCGGCAGAATAGTTGATTGAAAAGGTTTCGTCAACCATACCGAAAATCATATAAATCTTTTTAAGACCAAGACCTCTGTACCTTTCAAGCATTGAAATACCGTAGAAAATGTGTCTTGCACAAAGCACGAGATTCACAACAAAGGTATTAAGAGGGTCGAAGCCTGCAGAAAGAAGACTGATTGCAACAATCTGTGTGCTTCCGCCGAAAATGAAAATGCACATAAGTATGGTATATAACGGATGGAATCCGTGAATGCTCATTGAAATTCCGTAAGCAAGACCTAAAAAGCCGTACCCTGCAAGAATGGGAAGTGAGTGGGGGAGTGCAACATAGGCTGCACGTCTGACTTTGTTTTTTGAAGCCTTTGTTTCTTTTGCCAAAATTTTCACGTCCTTCCGTTTTTTCTCACTTCATTATAATACTGTAATCTGCAAGGTAATTTACAATTTAGAAAATAAAATTCTTTTTTCTGCTGTTAATAAAAACCGATTTACTTTCCCTTTCTTTTGTGATAAAATCAGTCTATAAAGTTTTTAAGGTGATGACAAATGAAGGATAAAAAAAGGATGCTTATGAGCACAGCTGCTGCGTTAGTCGGTGTAGCTATGATGAGTTTCGGAATATACCGTGGTGAACTCACTGAAGTGTTCACAAAGGCGGTAAGAATCTGTCTGGAGTGTATAGGAATTGGATAAGAAAAAGAAGATTTCAACTGATATGAAACGCAATATTTTTCAGCTTGTCTGGGGCGTTATCACCAACAGCTTTGTTTTCGGTTTTACTCAGGGCAAAATCTATACAGGAAAGCTGAAGAACATCTGCCTTCCGGGACTCAACTGTTATTCCTGTCCCGGTGCAGTAGGCTCGTGTCCTATCGGTTCACTTCAGGCTGTAATCGGTTCGAGAAACTTTAAATTCAGCTTTTATGTTGTGGGCTTTCTTGTGTTCATCGGTGCCGTTTTCGGCAGATTTGTCTGCGGTTGGCTCTGTCCCTTCGGACTCTTGCAGGATCTTCTTCACAAGATACCCTTCCCGAAGAAAATCAATACCTTCAAAGGCGACAAGCTTCTGAGAAAGCTCAAATATGTAATCCTTGCAGTATTTGTTATTATCCTTCCTATGTGTATTGCCGATATAACAGGTCTCGGAGACCCGTGGTTCTGCAAATACATCTGTCCTGCAGGAACACTTGAGGGAGGAATACCGCTGGTGCTTCTTGATAAAGCTATGCGTGAAACCATAGGCTTTCTCTATGCCTGGAAGTTTGCAATTCTAATTATACTTCTTCTTTTGTCTGTGATAATCTACAGACCCTTCTGTAAGTATCTCTGCCCCTTAGGCGGTATATATTCACTCTTTAACAGAATTTCCGTTTTCAGACTGAGGTTCGATGAAAGCAAGTGCGTAGGCTGTAAGCAATGCAGTAAGGTCTGCAAGATGAATGTTGACCCATGCAAAAATCCTGACCATGCCGAATGTATCCGCTGCGGGCTTTGTGCAGAGGTTTGTCCCACAGATGCTTTACGGATGAATTTCACAAAAGCAAAGAAAAATGAAAATATAAACGAAGAAAGTAAAGATTTGTCGTAAAAAAAGGAAAAATAAGGAAAAAACTTTATAAAAAAATTAAAAATATCATTGTTTTATCACATAAAATGATATATAATAGACCACATAGTAATTAAAAAGATAAATTTACATTGATAGGAGGGTCACTTAATGAGCGACAAAACCATACAATTCAAACTCACAACAAGTTCACCTGAAGAAATGAAAGAGGTGCTTTCAACCGTATACGGCGCTTTGACAGAAAAGGGTTATAATCCCATTAATCAGATCGTTGGCTATATTCTTTCAGAAGACCCTACTTATATCACCACGCATAACAATGCTCGCAGTCTTATCAGAAGAATTGACAGAGACGAGCTTTTGCAGGAGCTTGTAAAGAATTATCTTAAGTAAAAAAAACGGAGGTATAAGATGGCTGCTAAAAAGAAGAACGAGTTTCTCACATATAAAGATAAGCCCCTTGTAAGAAAAGGAAACACAATTTATTACGGTAACATGAGCGACAAGTTTGTTGTAATGTTCCAGATTCTCAGCACAAAGGATGTTGACGGACTTAAGGTGGCTGACAGAGTTTCAGTTCAGCTTATCAACACCGACCCTGACGTGAGACCTCACGACAGAATTGCACAGAAGACAGAAAAGAAAGGTCTTTACAGTGCAATGGATATCGGCAAGATCTGGTTAGAGCGTGCATTAGCAGAATGATTTGATAACATAAGGCGACGGCTTGACCGTCGCTTTGTTATAGCATCCGTCCGTGGCGCAGCTGGATAACGCAGCAGATTCCGATTCTGAAGAACGGGGGTTCGAATCCCTTCGGGCGGGCCAAAAAAGAAAAGTCGCACGATAGTGTGGCATTTCTTTTTTGTATTATTCATTATTCAATATTCATTATTCATTAGTATTGTGCGACTTTTCTTAATGAATAATGAACCCGCTTCGCT